>NZ_QPFC01000581.1:0-2952 GCF_003427465.1 Nocardiopsis sp. TNDT3
GCGCGCCGGCGAGCCCGGCGCGCGGACCGAGAACAGCCGGGAAGGACAGGCATGATTCGTAAAGCCACCCCCGAGGACGTCGAGGGGGCGGCGGACACGCTGGCCGCCGCTTTCGCGGACTACCCCTTCACCCGTCACGTGATCAGCGCCGACGGACACGAGACGCGCCTGCGGGAGTTCCAGCGCGTCTTCCTCGCCGACGTCGGCCTTCCGTACGGACGGGTGTGGGTGAGCGACGACCTCCAGGCGGTCTCCGTCTGGACGGTGCCCGGTTCCGAGGGCGCGCAGGAGGCCGTGGAGGCCCTGCTCCCCGGGCTCGTGGAGCTGGCGGGCGACCGCGCCCCGGCCTACGCGGCGGCCGAGGCCGCCATGGAGCCGTACCGGCCGGAGGAGCCGGTGTGGTTCCTCGGCACCGTCGGCGTCCACCCCGCGTCCCGGGGCCGGGGCCTGGGACGCGCGGTGATCGGCGCGGGCCTGCACGAGGCCGACGCGGCGGGCTTCCCGGCGTTCCTGGAGACGTCGACGGAGGACAACGTGGGCCTGTACACGTCGCTCGGCTTCCGGGTGACCGCCGAGTACGTGCTGCCGGGGGGCGGCCCGCGCACCTGGTCGATGTTCCGGCCCGTGGGCGGCTGAACCGGCGCGCCCGAGCGCGTGCCCCACACGCGCGGACCGTCCCGGACGGCCCCGGCCCGGGGCGGTCAACCCCGTTGCTGGGCGTACTCGGCCAGGCGGCGCACCCGCTCGGGCAGGTACACGTACGGGTCCTGTCCGGCGGCCTCGAAGCCGCGCTGGGCGTACTCGTTGGCCCGGATCCGGAAGTCGCAGTCCGGGGACAGCTTGTTGTCCCACACCTTGACCGCGCGCACCCGCTCGTAGCGGCGCAGCACGTCGGGGATCTCGGAGTACCACTCCAGGGTCTCCTGCGAGCCGATGGGCGTGGTGCCCATCTCCCCGATCATCACCGGCTTGTCCGGGTCGATCCCGTGGTCGGGCCCCTCGTTCTGGAACCACTCGTAGGCCGGGCGCATCATGTCCTCGAAGGAGTACACCTCGTCCCAGTGCGGCTGGGAGTCGCAGCCGGTCATGTTGTACGCCTCCCAGCTGACCCAGTCGACGTAGTCGTTGCCGGGCCACAGGCCGGGGAGGCGGTCGAAGTTGCCCTCCCAGCCGGTCACGTTCCACACCCAGATGGCGTTGTCCGCGCCCTCCTCGCGGTACAGGTCCACGATGTGCCGCCAGGCCCGCACGAACTCCTCGGGCGTGCCGCGCCTGTTGTAGCGCGTGTTGGCGTCGGCCTCGTGGTCGAAGGTGACGAAGTAGGGCACGTCCAGTTCCGCGACGGCGCGGGCCTGGGAGCGCAGCGAGTCGTCGAACTCGCCGTCGATGAGGGACTCGTAGGAGACCGCCGGATGCCCGGAGCGTGTGAACCGCCGGGCCTCGATGTTGGTGTGCACGAACCTGCCCTCGGCGATCAGCTCCCGCTCGCGCCTGCCGGGGATGTTGGCCTGGTCGACGCCGCGCCAGGTGTAGACGATGTCCATGCGGCGGTCGACCGCCTCCTCCAGGGGCTCGATCCGGTCCTGGTAGGGGCTGGCCCCCCACCAGACGCCGCACGAGGGCTCCAGGATCTCCGAGACGGTGCACTCCTCGTCGGTGGCGTACCCCCAGCGCCAGGGCGGCTCCGTCACCCCCGCGGGCCGGTCCGAGGGTTGCCGTGGAGAGGACGGGGCCCCGCCCGCCGGGGCGTCCCCCGCTCCGACCAGTGTCAGGACGAGGGTCAGTGCCCCCGTCGTCGCCAGTGCCCGTACCGGTCCCCTGTCCACGTCGAACTCCCCCTAATTCTCCAAATGTGACTTAGAGTGTTCAGATGAACACCATACGTCATGATTGGGGCGAACAACAGTCCTTGAAGTGGCAAAACGGACTTCAGTAGCCGTAACGCCCCCGGGAGGGAGCCGTCACGGCGGCCACCAGACGCCGCCGCCAGGAGGGCATCGCCTCACGCCACCCGTGGTCGGCGCGGACCCCGACGCGCCCGGCCGTGAAGCGCATCGGGTTGCCGGACACGGCGTGCCCCTCCGACAGCTCGAAGCCGCCCCGAGCCGCGTCCGGAGGGGTGCCCGTGTACCCCGCGAACTCCGCGATCCGGGCGAACTCGCCCCCGGGGTCGGCGACGAAGTCCTCGTAGCGCACGCGCAGGGTCGGGACGCCGCGCCGGGCCAGGGCGTCGAAGCAGGCGTTCTGGGTCATCCACTGCACCGAGGCCCGCCCGGCCGAGTAGCGGGCCATCTCCGGCTCGCTGCTGTCGGGGGAGGCGTCCGGGCGCGCCACGCGTCTGGCCCAGGAGTGGGCCACCGCGCGCGGGTCGCGCACCACGTGCAGCAGGCGCATCCGCGCGCCGTAGCGCCAGCGCAGACAGGCGGCCAGGGAGGCGTGCTTGCTGGCGTCCACGATCACGTGGGCGCCGCTGACCAGGGACACCGCCGAGTACAGGCGGTGGTAGAGCTCGGTGTAGCGGTCGCAGCGCGAGGCGAGCAGGCCCTGGTGGGCGCCGTTGAGCAGCACCGGCAGGAAGCGGGTGCGATCGACGCGGTCCTTGAGCCGCAGCACCTCCCCCGTGTCCAGGCGGTCCCAGCCGCCGAAGGCCTCCTTGCCCACGTCGGACCAGAAGCCGCAGCCGGAGAACGGTCGGCCGCAGCCGCACAGCTCGTCCTCCACCAGTCCGCGCCGCCACAGGTGCACGACCTCGCCGACCGAACAGAACCCGGGCAGTTCGCCGAGGAGCCGCTCGATCAGGGTCGAGCCGGAGCGGCCCATTCCACCGACGAACACCAGTCGATAACCATCGTCCACCCCACCAGGCTATTACTTTCAGTCACCGCACAGGCCCCCAAAGTGACGACTCCGTTCCCGGGCCGGGGGCCGCGACCCGGACACGCGTCGGCCCCC
>NZ_QPFC01000582.1:0-6202 GCF_003427465.1 Nocardiopsis sp. TNDT3
GGGGACGAGGTCACCGCGGTCCATGTACTCCTTGGCCTTCTTGCCGAGGTCGGTCTTGCCGCTGACGTTGGCCCGGAAGATGTCGCCCGTGGACACCTTGGGGATCGACAGCTCGGACGCGAGGATCTGGGCCTGGGTGCCCTTGCCGGCCCCAGGCGGCCCCACCAATACTGCTCGCATTTATCGCAGAAAACCTTCGTAGTTCCTCTGCTGGAGGTGACTCTCGATCTGCTTCACCGTGTCCAGCCCGACGCCGACCATGATCAGGATGCTCGTCCCTCCGAAGGGGAAGTTCGCACTGGCGCCGGTGGCGCCGAGGGCGACCATCGGCAGGAGAGCGATCACACCCAGGTACAGGGATCCGGGGGTCGTCAGCCTCGTCAGCACGTAGTCGAGGTACTCGGCGGTCGGACGCCCTGGTCGGATACCCGGGATGAACCCACCGTACTTCTTCATGTTGTCGGCGACCTCAGCGGGGTTGAAGGTAATCGCCACGTAGAAGAACGCGAAGCCGATGATCATGACGAAGAACGTCGCCATGTACACGGGGTGGGTGCCGGTGAGGAAGTAGTCCTGCACGAAGGTCACCACGGGATGGGTGGAGTCCTGTCCCATGAGTCCCACGAGCAGCTGCGGCAGGTACAGCAGCGAAGAGGCGAAGATCACGGGGATGATGCCCGCCTGGTTCACCTTCAGCGGGATGTAGGTCGAGCTGCCGCCGTACATGCGGCGGCCGACCATGCGCTTGGCGTACTGCACCGGGATGCGGCGCTGGGCCTGCTCCATGAAGACCACAGCGGTGATGAGCACCAGGCCGGCGATGCAGATGAGGGAGAAGACCCAGATCGAGCGCTCCTGGAACAGCGCGACCATGGAGGAGGGGAACATCGCGATGACCTGGGTGAAGATCAGCAGCGACATGCCGTTGCCCACGCCGCGCTCGGTGATGAGCTCGCCGAACCACATGATGATGGCGGTACCGGCCGTCATCGTGAAGACGATGGTCACCAGGGTGAGGATGTCCTGGTTGGGCATGTAGGAGCTGACCGGGATGGCCCCCTGGAACAGGGCGCCCGTCCGGGCCATGGCGACGATGCTGGTGGCCTGGAGGACACCGAGCATGAGCGTCAGGTAGCGGGTGTACTGGGTGATCTTGCTCTGTCCGGACTGGCCCTCCTTCTTGAGGGCCTCCAGACGGGGGATCACCACCGTGAGCAGGTTGATGATGATGCTCGCGGTGATGTACGGCATGACCCCGAGCGCGAACACCGCCAGTTGCAGCAGGGCACCGCCGCTGAACAGGTTGACGAGCGCGTACACACCGGACTGGTCCGAGGAGGTGATCGCCTCCATCTGGTCCCTGATCGCCGCGGAGTTGATACCCGGCGCCGGGATCACCGAGCCCAGACGGAAGATCGTCAGGATGAACAGTGTGAACAGCAGCTTGTTGCGCAGGTCGGGCGTGCGGAATGCACGAACGAACGCACCTAGCACGTCTCCTCCTGCGCAGCTTCGGCGGCGGAACGGGTTCCAGACATCGCGGCCGATCCTGAATCGTCGTAGAACGTCAGCTCCGGGCGGTCGCCCGTTGCTCGGAAGTATTCACAGTACGTCAAGCGATGAACTCAAACAGATGGCACTGTAACAGTGATCACTCGGCAGTTGAGTTCGTGAGTCATAACGATCACCGCTCACAACGCGTGGGGGCGTCCGCCAGCCGGTCCTAGACCTGCCGGGCGAACGCCCCCAGTCGCTCATCGCGGGGAAGACCCCTACAGCTCGGTGGTGGAGCCACCGGCGGCGGAGATCTTCTCCTTCGCCGAGGAGGAGAACGCGTGCGCGCTCACCTGCACGGCGACGGAGATCTCACCCGTGCCCAGCACCTTGACGGGCTGGTTCTTGCGAACCGCGCCCTTGGCGACCAGGCTCTCGACGGTGACCTCGCCACCCTCGGGGTAGAGCTCGCTCAGCCGGTCCAGGTTGACGACCTGGTAGGTCGTCTTGAACCGGGCGTTGCTGAAGCCCTTGAGCTTGGGCACCCGGCGGATGAGGGGCATCTGCCCGCCCTCGAAGCCGGGACGCACGGTGTTACGAGCCTTCGTGCCCTTGGTGCCGCGACCTGCGGTCTTGCCCTTGGACGCCTCGCCGCGACCCTTGCGGATCTTGGCCTTGTTGGAGCCCGGGGCGGGACGCAGGTGGTGCAGCTTGAGCAGCTCGTCGGGGTTGTAGTCGCTCATTCGGCAACCTCCTCGACAGAGACGAGGTGCGCGACGATCGTGATCTGCCCGCGAACCTCAGGGCGGTCCTCACGGACGGTGGACTTGCCGATCCGGCCCAGACCCAGCGACTGGAGAGCAGCGTGCTGCTTCACCTTGCCGCCGATCTTGGATCGGGTCTGCGTGATCTTGAGCTTGGCCATGGTCAGGCTCCTGCCTTCGCCTCAGCGCGAGCACGCAGCATGGCAGCCGGGGCGACGTCCTCGATCGGCAGGCCACGGCGGGCGGCGATCTCCTCGGGCTGGTTGATGCCCTTCAGAGCCGCCACGGTGGCGTGCACGATGTTCAGCGGGTTGGACGAGCCGAGCGACTTGCTCAGCACGTCGTGGATGCCAGCGCACTCCAGCACGGCGCGCACGGGGCCACCGGCGATAACGCCGGTACCCGGGGCGGCCGGACGGAGCAGGACGACGCCGGCCGCGTCCTCGCCCTGGACCCGGTGCACGATCGTGCCCTGGATGCGGGGGACGCGGAAGAAGTTCTTCTTCGCCTCCTCGACACCCTTGGCGATCGCGGCCGGGACCTCCTTGGCCTTGCCGTAACCGACACCGACCATGCCGTTGCCGTCACCGACGACGACCAGGGCGGTGAAGGAGAAGCGACGGCCGCCCTTGACGACCTTCGCGACCCGGTTGATGGTCACGACCTTCTCGATGTAGGAGACACCCTTGTCTGCGGCGCCGCCGCGGCGATCGTCACGGCGATCACGCCGCTCGCCACCGGCGCCGCGCCGCGGTGCTGCAGCCATCAGTGGTTCCTCTTCTCGTGGTTGATCTTGGCCGTTGCAGAGGTCATCGCTAGAACTCCAGCCCGCCCTCGCGCGCCGCGTCGGCGAGCTTGGCGATACGACCGGCGTACTGGTTGCCGCCGCGGTCGAAGACGACCGCGGAGACACCGGCGGCCTTGGCGCGCTCGGCGATGAGCTGACCGACCTTGACGGACTTGTCGGACTTGGTGCCCTCGTCGGCGCGCAGGTCGGCCTCGACGCTGGAGGCGGCGGCCAGGGTGTGACCCCTGGTGTCGTCGATCACCTGCGCGACGATGTGCTTGGAGGAGCGGAAGACGGCCAGGCGCGGACGCTCGGCGGTACCCACGACCTTCTTGCGGACGCGGAACTGGCGGCGCGCACGGGAGGTGGCGCGCTTGGTGGTCCGCTTGCGGCTCACGGTGCTACCCATGCCTACTTACCAGCCTTTCCGGCCTTGCGGCGGATGTGCTCACCCTGGTACCGCACGCCCTTGGCCTTGTACGGGTCAGGCTTACGCAGACCGCGGATGTTCGCGGCGACCTGGCCCACCAGCTGCTTGTCGATGCCCTCGACGTGGAGGATGGTCGGCTTCTCCACGCGGAAGCTGATGCCCGCGGGGGGCTCGACCACGACGGGGTGGCTGTAGCCCAGCGAGAACTCCAGGTTGGAGCCGCGGGCCTGGACGCGGTAACCCACGCCGTGGATCTCCAGCGTCTTGGTGTAGCCCTTGGCCACGCCCTCGACGAGGTTGGCGATGAGCGCACGGGTCAGACCGTGCAGCGAGCGGTTCTCCGGCTTGTCGTCCGGACGCGCCACCGTGACGACCCCGTCCTCCAGGGCCACGGTGATCGGCTCGGCGACGGTGTGCTTCAGCTCGCCCTTCGGACCCTTGACGGTGACGTCCTGCCCGTTAATCGTGACTTCGACGCCCTTGGGGACCGAGAGCGGCAGTCGACCGATTCGCGACATGCTTCAATCTCTCCCTGTTACCAGACGTAGGCGAGGACTTCGCCGCCCACGCCACGCTTCTTGGCCTGCTTTTCGGTCATCAGGCCGCCGGACGTCGAAATGATCGCCACGCCGAGGCCACCCAGCACCCGCGGCAGGTTCTCCTTCTTGGCGTACACCCGCAGACCGGGCTTGGAGACCCGGCGGATGCCCGCGATGGAACGCTCCCGGGTGGGGCCGTACTTCAGGTCCAGGACGAGGTTCTGGCCCACGGGGGCCTCCTCGGTCCGCCAGCCCTGAATGAAGCCCTCCTGCTGGAGGATCTCGGCGATGTGCGCCTTGATCTTGGAATACGGCATCGCCACGGTGTCGTGGTAAGCCGAATTCGCGTTGCGCAGACGCGTGAGCATGTCTGCGATCGGGTCGGTCATCGTCATGGCCGACTGGCCCTTCCTCACCGCGGTTTCCGAGTGCGGGCTTTCCCAGAGCCTGCCCTTGCGCGGGTACTCCCGCGAAGGTGCACAAACGGACCTACGGCGTGGTCGTGGGCACCGCGGTCCCCTTCGGGACTGCCGTGCCCTGGTGGTTGGATGTTGCCGGACCGTGCCGCATCGTGCGGTCACGGACGCTGTACGCGCCGAGGATGGCGCTTCGGGGGGCCGACTCCGTGCGCCCAGGGGTGGGCGAACGGTCGGCCCCGCCGGAAACTACCAGCTCGACTTGGTGATACCGGGCAGCTCGCCCCGGTGGGCCATCTCACGGAAGCAGATACGGCACAGGCCGAACTTCCGGAAGACGGCGCGCGGGCGGCCGCACCGCGAGCATCGAGTATACGCGCGAACGCCGAACTTCGGCTTCCGCTGCGACTTCGCGATCAGGGACTTCTTGGCCATGTGTGCTTACCCCTCAGGCTTCCTTGAACGGGAAACCGAGCCGCTTGAGCAGGCTGCGGCCCTGTTCGTCGCTCGTGGCGGTGGTGACGACCGTGATGTCCATCCCACGCTGCCGGTCGACCTTGTCCGGGTCCACCTCGTGGAACATGACCTGCTCGGTCAGCCCGAAGGTGTAGTTGCCGTTCCCGTCGAACTGCTTCGGGGACAGGCCACGGAAGTCCCGGATACGGGGCAGGGCCAGGGAGAGCAGCCGGTCGAGGAACTCCCACATCCGGTCGCCGCGCAGCGTGACGCTGGCGCCGATCGGCTGGCCCTCGCGCAGCTTGAACTGCGCGATGGAGTTCTTGGCCCGGTTGATCCGCGGCTTCTGGCCGGTGATCGCCGACAGGTCGGCGATCGCGCCCTGGATCAGCTTCGCGTCACGAGCCGCCTCGCCAACACCCATGTTGACCACGATCTTCGTCAGACCGGGGACCTGCATGATGTTGCCGATGCCGTGCTCCTCCTTGAGGGCGGCAACGATCTCGTTACGGTACTTCTCCTTGAGCCGCGGCATCGGAGGGGCGGTGATGTCGTTGGTAACCGTCATCAGATGTCCTTACCGGTGCGGCGGGAGACGCGAACCTTGGTTCCGTCTTCCTCGAAGCGGTAGCCGACCCGGGTGGCCTTGCCGTCCTCCACGAGCGCGACGTTGCTCACGTGGATCGGGGCCTCCTTGGTGACGACCTCGCCCTGCTGGCCGCCCGCCGGGTTGGCCTTCCTGTGCTTCTTGACCAGGTTGACGCCCTCGACAACGACACGGTCTTCCTTCGGCAGGGCCTTGACGACCTTGCCGGTGGCACCCCGGTTCTTGCCGGCGAGAACGATGACCTCGTCGCCAGATTTGATCTTCATCGCTTAGAGCACCTCCGGCGCCAGCGAAATGATGCGCATGTACTTCTTGTCACGCAGCTCGCGGCCGACCGGGCCGAAGATGCGGGTGCCTCGCGGGTCCCCACCGTCCTTGATGAGCACGGCAGCGTTCTCATCGAAGCGGATGTAGGAGCCGTCGGGCCGGCGGCGCTCCTTGACGGTGCGCACGACAACGGCCTTGACGACGTCGCCCTTCTTGACTCCAGCGCCAGGCAGGGCGTCCTTCACCGTGGCGACGATCGTGTCGCCGATCCCGGCGTAGCGCCGACCCGAGCCACCGAGAACACGGATGGTGAGGATCTCCTTGGCACCCGTGTTGTCGGCGACCTTGAGTCGCGACTCCTGCTGAATCACGTCTGCTCCTGATGTGATGCGTGCGGTCCACTGCCGCACGGCTAGGTGGTCTCACCCCCGGGATCGGGGGG
>NZ_QPFC01000583.1:0-2617 GCF_003427465.1 Nocardiopsis sp. TNDT3
TGAGTCACGGGTGGGCCGGAACCGCTGGCGGCGGTTCCGGCCCGTGGTGGGAGGGCCGGTCAGGCCGGTACGGGAGTGAGGGCCTCGACGGCCAGGGCGGGCGGCATGAACGGGGCGTTGTGCGGCCACAGGGCCAGGAGGAGGGCGTCAGCGTTCGCGGCTTCGAGGAGTCCGGCGGGGGTGACCGCCCAGAAGGACTGGGTGGCCTCGCCATAGTAGACGATCAGGTGGCGGTAGCGCTTCTGGATCGCGGCGGCTTGGGCGTGCTCGCGGGAGAACTCGGAGCGGTGGCCGCCCAGGCGGGGCAGGCGCTGGGCGCGGCGGACGCGGCACGAGGGGTGCTCACAGTGCGGGCAGACCGGGCCGACGAGCGGAGTGCGGCGCGGGAGCGATGGGATTGGCCGGGGCATCGGTCGAACGCCGTCCGAACGGCGGGGCGAGGGGATAGGGTTCTGCATCAGATCCTCTTTTTCCTTACATACGAGCTGTTTGGTTTTCGAGGGTTCAGGGCCCGGGAGAAGCGCTGCAACGCTTTCCTGGGCCCGTCTCATGTCGGCGGCATGTCAGAGGTCGGTGTGGGTGTTCCAGCGGCTTCCGGTGAGGTCGTAGGCCAGTGAGAACCACACCGTGCGGTAGTGGGCGTTGCCGTTGTCGCCCCAGGCGGTGGCGAAGGCGTTGACCATGGCCAGGCCCCGGCCCGATTCGGCGTCCAGGTTCAGGCCGTTCTTCTTGGGCTCCAGGTGGGAGTCCTTGTCGCGCAGGCCGCCCCGGTCGCGGCAGACCAGGTGCAGCCCGGTCCGGTGGCGGTGGACCAGGAGGGTGTAGCTGCCGCCGGGTCGGCCGGAGAGACTGTGCCGGATCGAGTTGTTGGCCAGCTCCGATCCCAGCAGCGTGAACAGGTAGCGGTAGTCGGTGTCCCGTTCAACGGCGCAGGTGTCCAGGAACGCGCGGACCAGCGGCATCACGGCCGGGGTTCCGGCGAAGTCGTAGCGGCGCATGCGGTAGTTGGGCCGCTCGGGCTGCCGGGTGAAGTAGTGACGGTGGACCGGTCGGATGAAGCTGGCCAGCGGGACCGTGGCTTCTCCCAGCGCGGGCACGGGCATCGGGGCGTGGGCTTTCGCGGGCATGACGAACACACTCCTTGGCGTGAGCAGGGGTTTCGTGGTGCCCGTTGGAGGAGTCTCACGGATGCCGTGATGCGCGGAACGGGCAGGGCGTAGCCTGACCGACATGAACTCTTTGTGATCCATCAGTCACTGACTACAGTCACATCATGCAGCTCGATAATCGAGCTGTCAACGATAATCGAAAACTCTTGGTCTAGAATCCTGACATGCACAGCCCGATCAGCCCCACGGTGCGCCGCCGACGACTGGCGCGCGAGCTTCGACGGCTACGTGAGTCACAGGGATTGAAGCTGTCTGTGGCCGCGAAGACAGCCGACGTCCCCCAGTCCACCCTCAGCAACATCGAAGGCGCGGACGCACGCCGCATCAGAGCGCGTGACATCGACGCACTCGCCGACCTGTACAAGGCTCCTGACGAGGTCCGCGCAGCTCTTCACGAGCTGGCGAGAGAGTCCAAAGAACAGGGCTGGTGGTCCAGCTACAAGGATGTCTTCGGCGGTAACGCCATACCGGACTTCGAGGCCGAAGCGTCCATGATCCGGACCTACCAGTGCCAGGTCGTCCCCGGCCTGCTGCAAACGCCCAGGTACAGCGAGGCTGTCTTCCGAGGCGGGCGCGCCTACTCGGACGATGAGGTCAGGCGCAACGTTGACGCACGGCTACAGCGCCAGCACGTCCTGGGGCGCTACCAGCCGCCACACTTTTGGGCCGTGATCGACGAAGCAGCCCTGAGAAGGCGGCTCGACGACCCGCAGATCATGCGAGAGCAGCTACAGCACCTGCTGGACATGGCCACCACGAAGAACGTGGACATCCAGGTGCTGCCCTTCGACGCGGGCATGCACGCTGGACTGTCCGGGTCCTTCGTCCTCCTGGACTTCCCCAACCCGGCCGATCCCTGCATCGCCTACACAGAGACCGCGACAGCGAGTCTCTTTGCCCAGGATTCCGATGACGTGCAGCGCTATGTCACGATCTTCTCGCATCTGAACTCAGCAGCGCTACAAGCTTCGCGCACGACCCACTTCGTCCAGCAGATCATGGAGCAGGAGCGACTGACATGACCAGCAGAACCGAACTACGGTTCTTCAAGTCCAGTTACAGCAGCGACAGGGTCGAATGTGTCGAGGTCGCGCACATCCCCACGGGCTTCCGGAAGAGCACCCACAGCGGCCGGGCCCAGAACTGCGTCGAGGTAGCCGACCTCCCCTGCGGCGCTGCCGTCCGCGACTCCAAGCACCCCGGCGCCGGACACCTCCCCTTTCCCGCCGCCGAGTGGAGCGGCTTCCTGAGAACCGCCCTCTCTCGCTGATCCCTGGAACCACCCACGCCCGGCCGCCTCCCCCGAGGACCACGGCCGGGCGTCGCTGTTCCCAGAGAACAGGCATCCCGGCCGCCTCGCCCGTCTCCCGCCTCACCCCAGGGAGTTGAGGATGAACAGAAGCAGGGCGGTCAGCGCCACCGAGACCACCAGCGACATGACGCAGCCC
>NZ_QPFC01000584.1:0-4113 GCF_003427465.1 Nocardiopsis sp. TNDT3
GGGGGGTCCGTCCGGGGCGGAAGGGGCGCGGTCAGCGCACCGGGACACCCGGTCCCAGCGGGATGTCGAGCGCCCACCAGCCCAGGAACAGCAGGGTCCAGCCGACCAGGACGGTGAGGCACAGCGGCAGCGTCAGGGAGATCAGCGTGCCGATGCCCGCGTCCCGGCGGTAGCGCTGGAGGAAGCCCAGCGCCATGACGAAGTACGGGCTCATCGGGCTGATGACGTTGGTGCTGGAGTCGGCGATGCGGTAGACGGCCTGGGTCGTCTCGGGCGGCACGTCCAGCAGCATGAACATGGGCACGAAGACCGGCGCGATGAGGGTCCACTGCGCCGAACCGCTGGTGATGAGCAGGTTCAGCAGCGAGGAGAACACGATCATGCCGAGGAAGAGCACCAGGGGGTGGACCCCCGCCGAGTCCAGCAGCGCGGCGCCGCGGATGGCCACGATCTCGCCGATCCCGGTCCAGCGGAAGTAGGCGAGGAACTGCGAGGCGGCGAAGAACAGCACGACCACCGGCGCCAGGTCGCGCACCCCCGCGGTCATCGCCTCGGGGACGTCCCGCGCCGAGGCCACGGTGCCCGTGGCGCGCCCGTACACGACTCCGGCGAGCAGGAACAGGACGCCCAGCACGTAGGCGACACCGGTGATGATCGGCGAGCCGAGGACCGTCCCGTCCTCCCCGCGCAGGGGCGAGGCGGGGGGCGCGAGCGCCGCCGCGAGGACCGCCACGGCCGCCACCACGGTCAGCCCGGCGTTGCGCAGCCCTCGGCGCTCGGCGTCGGAGAGGGTCATGGAGCCCAGCTCCTGTGCCTCCCGGTCCCCCTCGCCGTCGCCGTCCTCGGCCAGGCTCCCGGAGCCCCTGCTCAGCAGGAACTCGGTGACGAGGGTGATCAGGGCGGCGAGCACGACGGCGGAGACGACGCTGAAGAAGTAGTTGTCCAGCGCCGTGACCGTGTAGCCGGGGTCGATGATCGAGGCGGCCTCGGTGCTCAGTGCGGCCAGGAGCGCGTCGGTGGGCGTGATGAGCAGTGACGCGTTGTACCCGGCGGAGACGGACCCGAAGGCCACGACCAGGCCGAGGACGGGGCTGCGGCCCGCGGCCTTGAAGAGCAGGGCGCCCAGCGGGATGAGCACGACGTAGGCGGCGTCGGAGGCGACGCTGCCGGTGATGCCGGTCAGCGCCACGGCGAAGGTCAGCCACCGGGCCGGGACCCTGGTGACGCTGCCGCGCAGCATCGCGTTGAGCAGGCCGCTGCGCTCGGCGACCGAGACCCCGAGCATGACGACGATGATGATCGCCAGCGGCGGGAAGGTCGCGAAGTTGTCGATCGCGTCGCCGACGATGGTCTGCACGCCCTCGGGCGAGAGCAGGCTGCGGACCGCGATGCGCTCGCCGTCCACCGGTGAGACCGCGGAGACGCCCAGCGCGTTGAGCAGGGCGCTGAGCGCGATGACGATCCCGGCCATGATCGTGAACAGCCAGAACGGGTGGGGCAGCTTGTTGCCCACCCGCTCGATCACCTGGAGGGAGCCCAGGAGCAGCCGCATCGGCAGCCTGGGGCGTGTGGAATCGGTCGTGGTCACCCGTGCTCCCCTGACGTCCGGGCGGGCTGGCGCCCCTCCCTCGCTGCGTTGACCAGTACATTGCATGTGTGGTGGATGGATATGTCAACTGGCGGCGATAAAGTGGTGGAATTATTCATCAGATACGTCATATTTGGTGACTGAGGTCTTGGCGGAGGCGGATGCGGTGCTGGACGAACTCGACATGGACCTGGTCGCCGCCCTCCAGCTGGCGCCCAGGGCGCCGGTCAGCGCACTGGCCGAGGCCGTGGGGAGTTCGGCGAGCACCGTGGGGCGGCGGCTCCAGCGCCTCCAGTCCGAGCGGTCCGTGCGCGTGGTCGGCCAGGTGGACTGGCCGCTGCTCTCCGACGCCCACCCCCACCACGTGTGGATCACCACCGCCCCCGGCCGCTCGCGGCGGGTGGCCCGCCGTCTGGCGGAGCGGCCCGAGACGCAGTTCACGGCCGTGACCAGCGGCGGATCCGACGTCTACTGCGTCGTCCACCCCTTCCGCCGCGACCGGGCGGCGGACCTGCTCGCCGACGGGATCCCCTCGGTGGAGGGCGTGGCGGCCACACGGTCCGATCTGGTCCTGCGGGCGGTGAGCCGGGCCGACTCCTGGCGGCTGGACCGGCTCGACCCCGTGCGGTCCCGGGCACTGGACCCCTACACCGACACGGGAGAGGACGGGGCCGCGGAGGAGCCCCGTGGCCCGTTGAGCGCGCAGGAGGCGCTCGTGGTGCGGATGCTGCACCGCGACGCGCGCGCCGGTTCGGGGGAGGTCGCCCGCGCGCTCGGGGTCAGCCAGTCCACGGCCTACCGCCTCGTCCAGTCCGTGCTGGAGCGCCGCATGGTGCGCCCCCGGGTGGAGGTGGAACCCGCCCTGCTGGGCATGGGCGTGGAGGCGGTGCTGGCCCTGGAGGTCAGTCCCCGCGAGATCGGCGGAGTCGCCGACGCGCTGGGGGCGCACCCCTCGGCGCGCTACGTCTCGGTCGTGGCCGGGACCTCGTCCGTCATCCACCACGCGGTGTTCCGCGACGAGGCCGAGCTGGCCGACTTCCTCTCCGCGGACCTGGGGCGCCTCTCGGGCATCACGGGCCTGCGGGTCTCGGTGGTGCTGGACGTGCTGCGCCGCTACTGGACTGCGCGCGAGGGCGCGCGGCTCGGGCCGCCCGGCCCGTCGGCGCTGCTGGACGGGGAGCCGTCCGCCGGGGAGTGAACGGCCGCCTCCGGGGCCGCGCACTCCTCCGACCGGTTCACGGGCCGCCCGCCGGAGGAGTGCGCGCGGCTTCCCCGCGCGCACCGCGGCGCCCGCCGGGAGCCCCGGCACACACGACGGCGCCCCCGGCCACGCCACCGCCGGGGGCACCGCCTGTCGGTGAGGTCGACATGTCCGTTCGCCGCCGTGCCCGCTCACTGCTGCGCCACCTGACGACGTGTCCGTTTGACGACATACCTGTTCGGCGACCTGTCCACTCACCGGCACACCCGCGCACGGACGCGTCCGCGCGCGGGAGCGCAGACGCGCCTACCCCTCCCCGCCCTTGGCGACCAGCGTGAGCACGTCGTAGGTGGCCACGGCCTCGCCGTCCTGGTCGGTGACCAGGGCGTCCCAGCGCACCTCGCCGTAGTCGGCGTTCGTGCGCGGGGTGATCTGCTTGGCGGTCAGCGTCACCCGGATGGTGGCGTCCTCCTTCACCGGGGTGAGGAAGCGCAGGTTGTCCACGCCGAAGTTGGCGAGCACCGGGCCCGGGGCCGGGTCCACGAACAGGCCCGCCGCCAGTGACACCACCAGGTAGCCGTGCGCCACGATCCCGCCGAACAGCGGGTTGGCGGCGGCGGCCTCCTCGTCGGTGTGCGCGTAGAACGTGTCGCCGGTGAACTCGGCGAAGTGGTCGATGTCGGCCCGGGTGACGGTGCGCTCCGCCGACCGGATCGTGTCGCCGATCCGCAGCTGGGACAGGTCCTTGCGGAACGGGTGCACGTCGCCCACGGTCCGCTCGGAGCCGGTGGTCCAGTGGCCGGTGATCGCGGTGACCATGTCCGGCGGGGCCTGCACGGCGGTGCGCTGCATGTGGTGCTTGACGCCGCGCACGCCGCCCATCTCCTCGCCGCCGCCCGCGCGGCCGGGTCCGCCGTGCACCAGCACGGGCAGCGGGGAGCCGTGGCCGGTGGACTCCTTGGCGTCGTCGCGGTTGAGCACCAGGATGCGCCCGTGCCAGGGCGCCAGCCCCAGGACGACCTCGCGCGCCACGTCCGGGTCGCGGGTGACGAGCGACCCCACCAGGCTGCCGCTGCCCCGGGCGGCCAGCTCCACGGCCTCGGCGACGCCGTCGTAGGTGATCACGGTGCTGACGGGGCCGAAGGCCTCCACCTCGTGCGGCTCCCGGGCGCCGGGCTCGGCGCGCAGCAGGATCGGGGACATGAACGCGCCCGACTCGTCGTCGGCCCCGGCGACCTCCACGCTCTCCGGGTCGCCGTAGACGAGCTCGCTGGTGGCGCGCAGGGCCTTGACCGCCTTGCGGACCTCCTCGCGCTGGTCGAGC
>NZ_QPFC01000585.1:0-4426 GCF_003427465.1 Nocardiopsis sp. TNDT3
AGACGGCGTCGGCGGTGGGCCGCACGTGCAGGAAGACCGCGTTGAGCCCCATGGCGGAGGCGTCGTCGAGGTAGGCGTCGAGTTCGGCCTTCTGCTCCTCGGCGGACAGGCCCGGCTCGGAGGGCCAGTCGATGTTGCGGACCGTGGTCAGCCAGGCCCCGCGCATCTGCCGCTGCGCCCCGCCGTCCCCGCACCGCAGGGTGGCGGCCGCCCCGGACGCGCCGTCGGCCGGTGGCTCCTCGTCGGCGCCCCGGCCGGTGCACCCCGCCAGCAGGACGGTGGCCGCGGCGGCCGTCGCGGCCCACCGCAGCGCGGCGCGCGTCGGGGTCACGGCACGGGCCACTGAATCCATGGAACAGGTCTCCTCTGAGGGGATGGGTCGCGCACCGCCGTCACCGTGACGTCGCACCGCGAACCAGAGTAGGCCAGACAGTCAATTTTCGGACACGATTGCGCCAATCTGTGGACAACCTCGCACCCCCGGTGCCGGAGGGCCGTTCCGGCAGGTCGACGGAGCGCCCGCGGGGGCGGCGGCGGAGCACCGTCCCCGCCGGGCGGCGGCGAGGGCCGGTTCACGACGGCGGCTCCGCCCCGGGAGGGAGCACGTGCGCACCCCGGCCACCACGGCCGATACCGGACACACCGCCCCAGACGAGGTTCTAGACTCGGGGACCGTGAACGCCCTCCTGAGCCCGCCACGCCTGTCCGTCCGCACCGTCGCCCTGCGCGACGACACCGCCAGCCTGGTGCACCGCCTGCCCGCGGACTCCCCCCTGGCCTGGCTGACCGGCGACGAGGGCGTCGTGGGCTGGGGACAGGCCGCGCGGCTGGACCTGGACGGTGAGCCCGAATCGGCCGAGCCCACCGACACCACCCGCTTCACCGAGGCGGCCCGCTGGGTCGACGCCCTCACCGAGCGCGCCGAGGTCCACGACGAGGTGGGGGTGCCCGGCACCGGCCCGGTCGCGTTCGGCACGTTCGCCTTCTCCCCCTCCTCCGCGGGATCGGCCCTGGTGGTGCCGCGCGTGCTGGTCGGGCGGCGCGGCGGCCGCTCCTGGCTGACCACCGTCACCGAAGCGTCCGGGGCGCACCCGGCCGAGCCGCTCGGCCCGACGCCGGAGCCGCGGCCCGTCGGTCCGCTCTCCTGGAGCGCGGGGTCGCTGACCGGCGAGCAGTGGATGGGCGCCGTGGCCGGTACCGTCGAGCGCATCCGCACGGGAGAGCTCGACAAGGCCGTGCTGGCGCGCGACGCCCTGGCCGAGGCCGACGCCCCCATCGACGTGCGCACCCTGCTGGAGCGGCTGCGGCTGCGGTTCCCCGGTTGTTTCACCTTCTCGGTGGACGGCATGGTCGGAGCCACCCCCGAGCTGCTGCTGCGCCGCGAGGGCGACCAGCTCTCCTCGCTGGTGCTGGCCGGGACCCGCCCCCGGGGCGAGGACCCCGACGCGGACCGGCTCCTGGCCGAGGAGCTGCTGACCTCGGCCAAGGACGTGGACGAGCACCGCATGGCCGTGGAGTCCCTGCGCACCGCGCTGGAACCGCTCACCGAGGAACTGGACGTGCCCGCCCGGCCCCGCCTGCTCGCGCTCGCCAACGTGCAGCACCTGGCCACGCCGGTGCGCGCCCGCCTGTCCCCCGGGGTCTCGGCGCTGGAGGCGGTCGCGGCCCTGCACCCCACCGCCGCCGTGGGCGGCACCCCCACCGCGGCGGCCATGCGGCTGATCGCGAAGGCCGAGGGCATGGACCGGGGCGGCTACGCCGGTCCGGTCGGGTGGCTGGACGGCGCGGGCAACTCCGAGTGGGGCATCGCCCTGCGCTGCGCCCGCGTGGAGGGCGCGCGCGCCCGGCTCTTCGCCGGAGGGGGCATCGTCGCCCAGTCCGAACCGGAGTCGGAGCTGGCCGAGACCGAGTCCAAGTTCCGGGTGATGCGCGAGGCCCTCACCGACCCCGTCTGAACCGGGGCGGGAGCGCGCTCCGGGCCGGGCTCCGCGGTACGCGCGCGGGCGGCGCTGAGCGGGGGTGACGCCGCGCACAGAGGCCGCTGCCCGGACGGGATTTCACGGCCGCGAAACACGGCGCCGCTAGCGTGGCGCCCATGCGTGTCCACGAGGTTTCCTGGGACGATCCCGACGCCGCCGCCCTGCGGGCCGGCCAGCGGGCGGAGATCGCCGAGCGGTACGGCACCGCCGACTCCGAGCCGGGGGTGGCCCCCTCCGCCGGGGACATCGCGGTGTTCGTGGTGGCCCGCGACGCCTCGGGCGCGGCCGTGGGCTGCGGCGGCCTGCGCGACCTCGGCGACGCGGCGGGCGAGGTCAAGCGGATGTACGTCCGGCCCGACCGGCGCGGCTCGGGCGCGGCGGCACTGGTCCTGGCGGCCCTGGAGGAGTGGGCCCGTGAGCGGGGCTGGAAGTGCCTGCGCCTGGAGACGGGCGACCGGCAGCCCGACGCGGTGCGGTTCTACACCCGTTCGGGGTACACGCCCATCCCCGGTTTCGGCGCCTACGCCGACGAGCCCTCCTCGCTCTGCTTCGAGAAGACTCTCTGAGGCCCGCGCGCCCCGGGCGGGGGCCCGGACACGAGGAACCGGCCCCGGCAGCCCCCACGATGGAAGCCGGGGCCGGTGGTCGTCGTCCCTACCGGCGGGAGGGCGGCCGGGCTACCTGCCGACCTCGCGGCCCGCGGTGTGCCAGATGCACACCACGGACGGGCGCGGGAACTCGCCGTCGGGCCAGGTGCTGGTGGGAGCCTCGAAGCTGCCGCCGTCACCGGGGTGCTGGGGGGCCAGGAACACCGTCTTGCTGTCCTCGGTGACGAAGGGGCCGCAGGCCTCCGCGCCGACCGGGACGGTGGCGAAGGTCTTCAGCTCACCTCGGAAGCGGCCCTCGACCGGCATGACGTGCAGGCCGTCGTTGATCCCCAGGGCGCCCGGCTGGCCGTCCGTGGAGATCCACAGGTTGCCGTCCTTGTCGAAGGTCAGGTTGTCCGGCGCGGAGATCGGCATGACCTTGGACTTGTCGAAGCCCGCGTAGTAGGTGTCGTCGTCCTCGGGGTCGCCGCACACCAGCGGCACGTTCCAGGCGAAGGTGGTGGCGGCCGCGTCGTTGCCGGACTCCACGATCTCCAGGACGTGGCCGTGCCGGTTGGGGCCGCGCGGGTTGGGCTCGTCGGCCTGGCCGGGCTCGCGGGCGGAGTTGTTGGTCAGCGCGCAGTAGACCTTGCCGGTGACCGGGCTGGGCTCGAAGTCCTCGGGGCGGTCCATCTTGGTGGGGCCCACGGCGTCGGCGGCCAGACGGGTGTGGATGAGCACCTCGGCGACGCTGAAGCCGGGGACGAAGCTCTCGGTGTCGGTGCACAGCGCGACCCACTCGCCGGAACCGTCGAACTCGCCGTCGGCGGGCAGCGCGCCGGAGCCGTCGAACTCCTCGGCGGGGCTGTTGCCGGACAGGCGCGCCACGTACAGCGTGCCGGTGTCCAGCAGGGAGAGGTTGTGGCGCCGGGAGCCCTCGACGTACTTCTTGGCGCTGACGAACTTGTACATGTAGTCGAAGCGCTCGTCGTCGCCCATGTAGGCCACGACCCGGCCGTCGTCGGCCAGGCGGGTGGTGGCGCCCTCGTGCTTGAAGCGGCCGAGCATGGTGCGCTTGAGCGGCTCGGACCCGGGGTCGAGCGGGTCGACCTCGACGATGTAGCCGAAGCGGTTGATCTCGTTGGGGTGCTTGGAGAGGTCGAAGCGCTCCTCGAAACGCTCCCAGCGGCGTCCCGTGGCACCGGTGCCGACGCCGTAGCGCCTGGTCTCGGCGGACCCGGAGCCGTTGGCGAAGTACTGGTTGAAGTTCTCCTCGGCGGTGAGGAAGGTGCCCCACGGGGTCATGCCGCCCGCGCAGTTGTTGAGCATGCCCCTGACCAGGGTGCCGGTGGGGTCCTCCGCCGTCTTGAGCAGGTCGTGCCCGGCGGCGGGGCCGGTGAGGCGCATGGGGGTGTCGGCGGTGATGCGGCGGTTGAAGGAGCGCTCGCCCGTGGAGAGCACCCACTTGCCGGTGCGGCCCTCGCGCTGGAGCTCGACGATGGAACCGCCGTGGGCGGCCATGGCGATGCGGACCTGCTCCTCGGTGGCGGCGTCGCCCCCGGCGTACCCCGGGAACATGAGTTCCTCGTTGGTGTACTCGTGGTTGACCCACAGCAGGGCGTGGTCGTCGTCGAGCTGGTGGAAGCCGACGTAGTCGCAGTTGTAGCCGAACTGCTGGGCCTGCGCCTCGGCGGTCTGGTCGTACACGTCGAACTCGGGAGCGCCGGGCAGGACCGGCTCGCCCCAGCGGATGATGACGTGCTGGTCGTAGCCCCGGGGGATGGTGATCTTGTCGTCGTTGTTGGGCTGGACGCTGGTGAAGGTGGGCCGCGGCGAGGGGTGGGGGCGGTCGGGGCCGCG
>NZ_QPFC01000586.1:0-1084 GCF_003427465.1 Nocardiopsis sp. TNDT3
GTGCCGGGCGGGCGGGCGCCCCGGCACCGACTAGCGGGGTCCGGACCCGGCGGGTCCGAGGCGTGCGGTCAGGCGCTGGAGCGCGCCGTGGATTCCCAGGGGCCAGAAGCGCAGGACGAGGATGAGGACCACGCCGAAGAACACGATCGGGAGGTTGTTCTCCGCGTCGCGGCTCAGGCCCAGGGCTCCGGCCAGGTCGGCGACCCAGACCTCCAGGTAGACGATGGCGACCGCGGCCCACAGCGCGCCCCACAGGCTGCCGATGCCGCCCAGGACGAGGGCCGCGAGCAGGGTCAGCGACAGCGCGAGGGTGAAGGTGCTGGGGGTCGCGGTGCCGAGCACGTAGGCCTGGAGGCCGCCCGCGAGGCCGCCCGCCGCCGAGGCGATGACGAACGCGACCACCTTCGTCGTGCCGACCGGGATCCCGGCCATGGCGGCCGCGGTCTCGTCGTCGCGGATGGCGCGCATGCGGCGGCCCAGGCGGCCGGTGGAGACGGTGGCCAGCACGGCCAGGCCGATCACCACGGCGGTCCACACGACCAGTGCCTTCCACTCGCTGTCGGTGACCAGGCCCTGGAGGAGGGGCGGCGCGCCCGCCGTGCGGATGTTGAGGCCGTTGCTGCCGCCGAGGAGCTCGTGGTAGCGGTGGGTCAGCCCGGGCAGGCCGACCGCGAGGATGAGGGTGGCCCCCGCCAGGTAGGGGCCGTGCAGGCGTGCCGTGGCCGCGCCGACCGCGATCCCGGCGACGGCGGAGGCCCCCGCGATGAGCAGCAGGTTCACCGCCAGGGGGAGCATGGGCTGGTACAGGACCAGCAGAGCCATCGTGTAGGCGCCGATCATCATGAACGCGCCGTGGCCGAGGGACACCTGGCCGCTGCCGCCGACGAGCAGTTGCAGCCCGGCGACGGCCAGCATGGTGTAGCCGACGGCGGCCACGCGCAGCGCCGTGAGGTCTCCGGTGGCCAGCAGCAGCGCGGTGACGGCGGCGAGTCCGAGGCCGGCCAGGAGCAGGTGGCGCAGCGGCGCGGGCAGCGCGCGCCACCGGCCGCCGGAGGCGGCGGACGGGTTCGGGGGGTGGGGGGCG
>NZ_QPFC01000587.1:0-4242 GCF_003427465.1 Nocardiopsis sp. TNDT3
GCCGGTCCCAGGTCGGCGGCGCCCAGGTGCGCCGTGGGCGGACCGGGGCGGATGACCTCGGGCCGGCCCAGGCGGCCGGTGGTCTCGTGCCACATCCGGCACACACCGAGGTCGAACTGCCCCCGCACCAGCGGGTTCGCCCCGGCGCGCACGTCGGCGGCGAAGTCGGCCAGGGCACGGGTGAGCGCTTCGGGCCACAGGCGGTCGAAGACCTCCCGGTAGGGCGGCGCGTCCGTTCCCTCCAGCACCGTGGTGGCCGGTTCGGCCAGGTGCCCGGTGTCCGGACCGGTGGAGCGCAGGCGGCCGTGGGCGTCGCGGGGCGCGTACAGCCGGGGCTGCCAGAGCACGGGGCCGTGGGTGTCGGCCAGGGTGAGCACCCCGTGTTCGGTGCCCAGGGCCAGCCGGTGCCAGAGCAGGGCGTGGTTGTCCCCGTCGGAGGGATCCATCTGGTTCTGCACCCGCAGGGTCAGGGGGACCCCCGCGACGCTGCCCTGGAGCACCCGGTAGGGCTGGGCGTGCGCGGTCAGGGAGGCGACCTCGGGGTCCGTCGCGAGCGGTTCGGTCAGCGCCCAGGGGCGCAGCCCGCCCAGGGTGCGCGCGAGCACGTCCAGCAGCGGGTACAGGACCTGGACGGCGGAGGTGGCGTCGGCGAACAGCACCGGTCCCCGCTCGCGCAGGACACGGGCCGCCTCCAGGAAGCGCCGGATCGGCACCACGTGCCGGTAGAAGGGGTTGAGGTGGTAGACCGCTCCCCCGCCGCGGGCGGCGCGCAGGGCCGCGGTGAGTTCGTCCTCGTGGACGGGGTGCTCCTGGAGGACGTGCACGCCTCTGGCCAGCAGGGCGCGGGCCAGCTCGCCCCCGGCCCCGCCGGAGACCGCCGCGCCCACGACCACGCAGGCCGCGTCGACGCTGCCGGGCACCTGGTCGACGCCGGTGTACAGGGGCACCCCGGCCCGCTCGGCGTAGCGGCGGGAGAACTCGCCGCCCCGGGAGAGGATCCCGGCGAGTTCGAAGGTGTCGGGCATGCGCGCCAGCGCGTCGGCGTAGAAGCGGCCGAAACCGGTGCCGCACAGCAGCACGCGCAGGGGTCGCGGGCTCACAGGGCGCCCTCCTCGACCCCGGCGTCCTCGCTCGCGGCGTCCTCCACCCGCAGGCTCGCGGCCTCGGGGTCGTCGAACAGGGCGGTGACCGCGGCCTCGGGGTCGAGGACGTCGGCGGCGTGGTGCAGGCCCCGGGGCACCAGCCCGCGCGCCACCGCGTCGGCGGCCTGCGCGCCCACGCGGCCGGTCATGCGGTAGCTGTCGGAGAAGCGCGCGGTCATCACGCTGCGCCGCCCGGAGGGGGCGGTGAGCGCGTACACGAGCTGGTAGTAGGGCGTGCGCCCGGCCAGGTCCACCCCGGCCGCGCGCCGCAGGCGCTCCGCCGCCGCGGCCGGGTCGGCGACCGGGCGCCCCGCGACCGAGGTCAGCACGGCGCGGACCCGCTCGCCGGGGTGGACGTTGTACCACTCCAGTTCGCGCAGGCCCAGGTCGGCGGCCAGGCGGCGGGCCTCCTCGGTGAGGAAGGGCTGGACGAACGCGGTGCCCGGGAACCCGGGCGGCCGGACGCCGTCGGCGGCGCGCAGCGCCCTCTCCACGACCCGGCCCTCCCGCCAGGCGGCCAGGGGCCGTCCGAAGACGGCGGTCGGGTCGTCGGCGCCGGGCAGGGAGAGCAGCAGGTCGCCCGCGGCGGCCTCGGTGCACCTCTCCAGCCCGCCCGCGTGGGCGCTCATCCGCTCCAGGCCGTGCCGGGCGGCGAACCAGCGCGGCAGCAGGGCGGACAGGCCGGGGAGCACCCCCGCCGACAGGACGATCGCGTGGTCCCGTGCGGCGGGGGTGCGGCTGAGGCGGTCGTGCGCGGGCCCGTCGCCCGTCACGTCCACGTAGTCGGCTCCGGCGTCCAGGGCCCGCACCGCCACGGCGTCGGCGATGCGGTAGGAGGGCCCGGCGCAGTTGAGCACCACGTCGAGTCCGGAGCAGAAGGCCCGCAGCGACTCCGGGGAGTCGGCGTCCACCGCCCGGACGGCGGTGCCGGGACCCAGTTCGGCGGCCAGCTCCTCCAGGGGCGCGGTGCGGCGCCCCCCGAGCAGCAGGCGGGTGTGGCCCAGGGCGCGCAGGCGGCGGGCTGCGGCCCGGCCCACGGCCCCGGAGGCGCCCACCACGCCCACCGCGCGGTCGGTCGCGCCGCTCACCGGACCACGTCCCCTCCGGTGATGTCCTCCAGGCGCTTGAGGACGCCGGGGGCGTAGGGCACCGACAGCAGGCTGAAGTGGTCGCCGGGCACGTCCACGATGTCCAGTCCGCCCAGGACCAGGCGCTCCCAGTAGGTGGTGACGCTCTCCTTGTTGCCCGGGAAGGGGTAGGCGCCGCCGTGGCGCAGGAAGGTGACGTCTCCGGCGTAGGGCTCGGGCTCGTAGCGGGAGATGGCGAAGACGCTCTGGCGGAAGATCGCGAACATCTCGTTGAGCGCCTCGGGGGTGTAGGTCCCGGCCGAGGGCGGCACGGCGGCGCACATCCGCTCGATCCTGGTCTGGCGGGGCACCTTCGCCAGTTCGCGGAAGCGCTCGGCCACGTCGGCGTACTCGCCGGTCAGGCGGCCGATGGCGCCGTCCGGGAGCAGGCCGGGGGTGGCAGCGAGCAGCTGGTCGGAGGCGGCCGACACCCGGTTCTCGTCGGCGGGGAAGCCCACCGAGACCGGGTCGATGCCCATCATGACGGCGAAGGCGTACTCCGAGATCAGCTCGTCGTCCAGGCGGAACGGCGGCCGGTGCGTGCTGATGGCGGTCAGGGAGGCGACCTCGGCCCCGGCGTCGGTGAGCGTGCGCGCGACCTCGGTGGCGACGAGACCGCCCAGGCAGTAGCCGACGACGTGGAAGCGGTCACCGCCGCGTTCGAGCAGGGCGTTGGCGTAGTCGGCGGCCCAGCGCTTGATCACCGCGGCGGGGTCGGCGTCCAGGAAGGCGGGGACGTCGGGCAGCTCCAGTCCGACCAGGGTGGCCTGGCCGCGCGAGCGCCGCCGGATCTCGGTGATGAGGGAGCGGTAGGGGATGAGGGTTCCGGTCCCGGCGTGGACCAGGGCGGTGACCGCGCCCCCGCCCGGCCCGTTGAGGGGCACGTAGGGGTCGGGCTTGCCCTCGGCGGAGGCGCGGACCTGCCCGGACAGGTCGCGCAGGTAGGCGGCCAGCCCGGCGACGGTGGGACGGCGCAGCATGTGGCGCAGGACCACCTCCCACTCGATGTCGGCTCCGGTGTCGGGCAGGACCTCGCTGAGCCTGCCGACCATGCGGGCGACCAGCAGGGAGTCGCCGCCCAGCGCGAAGAAGTCGTCGTCGCGGCCGACCGCGCCGCGCTCCAGCAGCTCGGCCCACAGCCCGCACAGGGCGCGTTCGAGGTCGTCGGCGGGCTCGCCGGTGGCGGTGTCGGCGGTTCCGGGGGCGTCGTCCCCGGGCAGGGCGCGCAGGAGCGCGGCCCGGTCGACCTTGCCGTTGGCGGTGAGCGGCAGCGCGTCCAGCAGCCGCCAGTGCGCGGGCACCATGTACTCGGGCAGGCGGGTGGCGGTGTGGCGGACCAGTTCGTCGGCGGTGACCGGCGTCCGGTCGGTCTTCACCCGGGCCAGGTAGAGGGTCTGCCCGGTCTCTGAGAGGCGGTCGTCCGCCTCGGGCAGGGCCAGGGGCTCCGTCGCCCCGGCCCGCTCCAGGGCGCTCTCCCACTGGTCGCGGGTGAGGAAGGTCTGGTCGTGCTCGGCGCGGGCGTCGCGGTGGCCTCCGTCGAGCCCGTCGAGGAACTCCATGGACATCAGCAGCGCCGGGTCGTGTTCGGCGGTGGTCTCCAGGAACACCAGGTGGCCGCCGGGGGCGAGGAGTTCGGTGACGCGGGCCAGGGCGGCGTCGGCGTCCACGGCGTTGTGCAGGACGTTGGCGGCCACGACCGCGTCGAAGGAGTTGGGCGCGTAGCCCTGGGCCCCGGCCTCGCGGTTGAGGTCGAACAGGCCGAAGGACACCCAGGGGAAGTCGGCGAACCGCTCCCTGGCCTCGTTGACGAAGAACGGGGAGACGTCGGTGAAGCGGTACTCGGCCGGGCGGCCCGCCAGGGCGGTGACGACGGCCTCGGTGGTGCCGCCGACGCCCGCGCCGATCTCCAGGACCCGCAGCGGCCCGTCGGCCGTCCGGCTGGCGGCGGCGTCGGCCAGGGCCGCGGCGGCCGC
>NZ_QPFC01000588.1:0-6388 GCF_003427465.1 Nocardiopsis sp. TNDT3
GATGGGTGACAGCGACGCGGTGTACGAGAACCCCGCCAGCGACTACACCCGCCAACTGCTCAACGCGGCGCCCGTGCTGGACCCCGACCAGGCCCGCGAACTGCGCGCGGAGCGCGCCCGCCAGCGGACCGGGTGAACCGCGGGCCGACGGCGCCGCGGGTCCCGGGGACGCCCGTCCCCGGGACCCGCAGGGATCAGAACATGCTGCGCTTGCCCGCCAGCGAGTCGATCCACTGGTGCAGGTGGCCCGACCAGTCGCGCCCGGCGCCCTCGTTGTGGTCGACGCTGAAGCGGTGGAAGGTGTCGCGGCTCTCCGAGAAGAGCAGACCCGGCTTCTTGTCCAGCTCCAGCACCACGTCCATGCCGCGCTCGTCGGTGACCAGCGACAGCTCCAGCTCGTTCAGGCCCCGGTAGCGGCTGGGCGAGAAGAACTCGATCTCCTGGTAGAAGGGCAGCTGCTGGCGGGTGCGCAGGATGCGGCCCTGCTCCAGGTCGGCCTGCTTGAAGGAGAAGCCGAGGGAGGCCAGCGAGTCCAGCACGGCCAGCTGCGAGGGGAGCGGCTCCACGGCCACCGGGTCCAGGTCGCCCGGGTCGACCGCGCCCGCCACGTGCAGGCGCGTGTTCACACCGACGTTCATGCGGTGCAGGTGGCGGCCCCGGTGGACGGTGACGGGGGTCTCCCAGGGCACGAAGAGCTCGAAGGGCACCTCGAAGCGCTGGCCGGGGGCCAGGGTCACGCCGCCGCCGATCTGGACGCGGTGGAACTCCAGGTCGCGGGTGCTCTCGTGGTCGCCGCTCTCGACCTCGACCCGGGCCTGGAGGCCGACGGTGAGCCGCTCGACCTGCTGCTCGACGTTGCCGCCCTCGATGACGACGGTGCCCCGCAGGGTGCCGCCCGGGGTGGCCACGGAGGAGTGCAGGGTGGTTTCCACCGAGGCACCGCCGAATCCGATACCGGCGAGCAGGCGCTTGAGAACCATGGATGACCTTTCTGTACCGCCCCGCGCCGGGAGGGGGAGCGGGGTCGGGGGCTGTCTTCTGGTAACGACGCCGGGAGAACGCACTCGGTTCCCCGACGAAGGTCCCTGTTTCCCGCGGCGGGGTCCGGGAGCAGGGCACACCGGCGGGCCCCGCCCCTGGGGTCCGGGGCGGGGAGGCCGGGTCAACGGAGACCGGTCGCGCCGGGGCCCGCCCGGGCGCGGCTCAGGCGGTGAGCCCGCGCAGCAGGGCGCGCAGCCCGTGGTGGAAGCGCGCCCGGGACTCGGCGGCGTCGGGTGCGTCCTCCTCGTCCTGGTGGCGGACCTGGTGCACGACCGCGCCCACGCAGTAGGAGTGCAGGGCGTCGGCGGCGCGCTCCAGGTCCTCGCCCTCCAACCCCGCCTCGGCGAGGGCGTCGTGGACCAGGGCCCGGGTGGCGTCGCTGCTGGGCGTGCGCGGGGCGCGGTGGACCAGCAGGGAGAGCGCCCCGGAGAACTCCAGCAGCCGCTCCCGGTAGGCCTCGGCCCACTCGGTGAGGCGCACGTCCCAGGGCCGGGTGTCCTCCTCGGGCTCCTTCGCCCCCTCCGCGTCTTCCGACGCCTCCCCGTCGTCGAGGGGGACGGTGCCGGTGGCCGCGGGGGAGGTGACGTAGGCGGCGATGGCGTTGAACAACTGCTCCTTGCCCAGGGGGAAGTGGTGGTAGATGGCCATGGCCTCCACCTCCAGCGCGTCGCCCAGGCGGCGCATGGACAGGCCGCCGAGTCCGCGGCCAGCGATGATGTGGAGCGCTTCGAGGATGATGCGCTCGCGGCTGAGTCCGGCGTAGTTCCTGCTCACGGTGGTCCTTTCGGGGGTGTGCGCCGTAAAGGTGGCAGATCGCGGGCGGCGCGGCCACCACGACGCGCGGCCCGGCTCGCCAGATGATATGGGTCACCTCTAGAGTGGCCCCGTCCGACGTTACGCGTGGTCTGGAGCACACACATGGGACTTGCCAAGCAGAGCACGGCTCAGGCGCGGGAGAGCCTGGCCTCCGACCAGGAGCGCGCGGAGCGCCTGCCCGAACTCCTGCGTGCGGTGGCCGAGGCGCAGGAGGCGCTGGAGCGGGCCCGCACCCAGAACGCGCCCGTGGAGGAGCTGAACCAGCGGGGCGTGGACCTGGACACGGCGCTGACCGAGGCGATGCGCGCCGCCTACGCCCGCGAGCGCGTCCTGGTGGGGGCCAAGGGGTACGAGGACCGGATCTACCGGCGCAAGCGGCTGGCCCGCCCGCAGGTGCGCGAGGCCACCCGGATCGCCGAGCGGCTGCTCACCGCCCGGGAGACCCACCGCCTGCACGGGATCCAGCGGGTTCCGCTCCAGGCGGTCTGACACCGGCGGACCCGGCCCGCAACCTGGGGTCGGTGCACGCACGGTAACTTGGTGTCCGGTCCGGTTCGGTCCGCGGCCGGACACCGCGGCAGGCGACGATGGGGAGCGCAGTGGCACATGGCGGATTTCATCCGTGTCGATCCGACGTCGAGGGTCCCGCCCTACGAGCAGATCAGGTCGATCGTGGCCATCGCGGTCGCCAACGGTGAACTCCCGGTGGGCTACCGGCTGCCCACGGTGCGCGCGCTGGCGGGTCAGCTGTCGGTGGCGGTGAACACCGTGGCCCGCGCCTACCGCGAGCTGGAACAGGCCGGTGTGGTCGAGACACGCGGCCGTTCGGGGACGTTCGTCGCGGCGGGCGGCGACGACCAGCGCGCCGAGGCACTGGCCGCCGCCCGGGCCTACGCCGAGGTGATCTCCCGGGTGGGGCTGGACCACGACGAGGCGGTGGAGATCCTGCGCGCGGCGCTGCGGGGCTGACACCGCCCCGCGCGCCGCCGCGCCTCCCGGAGGTTCAGGCCCCGGTGACGATCCCGTAGAGCTCGTAGACGCACAGCACCACGAACAGCGATCCGGCCAGGGCCAGGCCCGTGTTGCTCACCCAGCCGTTGCGCCACTCGCGCGGGGTGCGCGAGGAGTTGAGCAGCCACATCAGGGTGAAGGCCAGGAACGGCATGAAGAAGGCGCCCAGCACCCCGTAGGCGATGACCAGCTGGAAGGGCTTGCCGATCAGCAGGAGCAGCATCGGCGGGAAGGTCAGCCAGAGCACGTAGCCGCGGAAGGCCCAGCTCCTCTGGTTCTCCCCCGGGTCGGTGTTGGTCCTGCCCCGCAGGTGGTTGACGAAGTCGGCGAACAGCAGGCTCACGCCGTTCCACACGCCGATGATGGAGGAGTAGGCGGCGGCGAAGAAGCCGATGAGGAAGGCCGTCGCCACGAACCCGCCGAAGCGCTCGCGCAGGACGTCGCCCAGCTGGATCAGGCCCTGGTCGCTCTCCTGGAGCGTGATGCCGCTCGCGTAGAGCAGCTCGGCGCCCACGATGAGCATCGCCACGACGAAGATGCCGGTGGTGATGTAGGCGACGCGGTTGTCCAGCCGCATCATCCGCATCCAGGAGGAGTCCCGCCAGCCCTTGGAGTTGACCCAGTAGCCGTAGGCCGCCATGGTGATGGTGCCGCCGACGCCGCCGACCAGGCCCATGGTGTAGAACACCGAGCCCTCGGGGAGCATCGGGACCAGGCCCCGCAGGGTCTGTCCGATGTCGGGGACGACGTAGACGGCCAGGCCGACCACGGTGACGAACATGACGCCCACGAGCACCGTCATGATCTTCTCGAACACCGCGTAGCGGTTGAACCAGACGATCACCAGGCCGGAGACCCCGGCCAGGACGGCCCACACCTCCAGCGGCACGCCCGGCATCAGCGCGGCCAGGGGCAGGGCCGTGGCCGACATGGCGCTGGCGCCGTAGACGAAGCCCCAGATCGCGATGTAGGGCGCGAAGTAGACGGTGGTCCACTTACCCAGGCTGCTCCAGCCGGCGAAGATGGTGGTCCCCGTGGCCAGGTGCCAGCGCCCGGTGGCCTCGGCCAGGGAGATCTTGACCAGGCAGCCGACGATGGTGGCCCACAGCAGGGCGTAGCCGAACTGGTTGCCCGCGATGAGTGTGGCGACCATGTCGCCCGCGCCCACGCCGGTGGCCGCGACGACGATGCCCGGACCGATCTGTTTCCACGTCGTCCTGCGTTGCTCGATGGCTGCCATCGTGTCCTTCCCCCTGGTGGGACCGGTCTGGTCCGTGGTGGGCACGACTGTAGGGCTTCGGACACAAGGTGCATACGGGCAGATAAGCGGCGGAGGCGTTCCGTGGCGGAATCGATATGTTCCAGGTCACGTCCGGCGGCCGGTCAGCGGCGCAGGCCCACGACCGAGACGACGTAGAACAGGATCAGCCCGAGCCAGACCAGCGGCAGCGCGGCCGGGCTGCCCACGGCCGCGGTGATCGCGGAGACCGGGATGCTCACGCCCAGGCACACCAGGGAGAGCACGAAGCGCACGGTGTTGGAGGGCAGGCCCGCCTTGGCCGGTTCCGTGCGCGCCTGCGCGGCCATGTGGTGGCGCACGCGCGCCTCGACGGTGCCGTCGATGCGTTCGACCAGGGAGGCCGCCACGGCCTCGTCGTACTCGGGGCCGAGTTCACGGCTGGCGCGGAGCGCGGCGGCGATCTCGTCGCTGTGGCGCTGGGGGTGATCGGTCATGGCCACCATCGTCGCACCGGGGCGTCCGCGGCGTGCCGGGACGAGCGCGATACCGGGGACGAACCAGGGTTCGCCCTGAGGGTTTCGGACACGGCTCGGGGCCGCCCCCCGTTTGGGGAGCGGCCCCGTGCCGCCTTTCGGTCCGGCCCCGCAGACTAGCTGGCGAAGTCCAGCAGCTGCTGGGCGCGGCTGGGGTGGCGCAGCTTGGACAGCGACTGCTTCTCCAGCTGGCGGATGCGCTCGCGGGTCAGCCCCAGGTGCTTGCCGATCTCGTCCAGGGTGCGCGGACGGCCGTCCATGAGGCCGAAGCGCAGGGACATGATGGTGGCCTCGCGCGGCTCCAGGTCCGACAGCGCGTTGCGCAGCTGGTCGGCCATGAGCTGGCGGTCCACCACCTCGGAGGCCTCCGAGGCGTCCACGTCCTCGATCAGGTCGCCGATGCGGGTCTCGCCGTCCTCGCCGATGGTGGAGTCCAGGCTGATGGGCTGGCGGGTGACCCGCAGCAGCTCCTCGATCTGGGCCGGGGTCTTGTCCAGCTCCAGGCCCAGCTCCTCCGGCGTGGGCTCGCGGCCCAGCGCCTGGTGCATGTCGCGCTCCAGGCGGCTGACCTTGCTCAGCAGCTCCAGGACGTGCACGGGCAGGCGGATGGTGCGCGCGGAGTCGGCGAAACCGCGCTGGATGGCCTGGCGGATCCACCACATGGCGTAGGTGGAGAACTTGAAGCCCTTGGTGTAGTCGAACTTCTCCACGGCGCGGATCAGGCCGAGGTTGCCCTCCTGGACCACGTCGAGCAGCGACATCCCCCGGTCGCTGTACTTCTTGGCCACCGACACCACCAGGCGCAGGTTGGCCTCCAGCATGTGGGACTTGGCCTTGCGGCCGTCCTCGGCCACCCACTCCAGCTCCTCGACCTCGGCCTCGGCCAGCGGGGCGGAGCCGTCCACCTCGCCGTGCAGGCCGAGCCGGTACTCGGCGTAGAGCCCGGCCTCGACCCGCTTGGCCAGGTCGACCTCCTGCTCCGCGGTGAGGAGCTGGCGGCGGCCGATGGCCTTGAGGTAGGTGTGGACCGAGTCGCCCATGGCGGGGGACTGGTCGTCGAGGTCGGCCTCGCCGGTCTCCGCGTCGGTGGTGGTCTGGGCGGGCTCGGCCTTCTTGACGCGCCGTGTGGAGCGGGTCTTCCTCCGGGGGGAGGGGCCCTTGCGCGGCGCGGTCTTGCCTTCGGCCCTGGGTGCCTCGTCGGTGTCGGGCACCGTGGCGATGAGAGTGTCTTCCAGCACGTCGTCCTCGGCGTCGGGATCGGCCACCGGTGCGGAGTCGTCGCCCCCGTTGGCGAGCCTGACCCCGTTCTCGGTGAGTTCACGCAGGATGGAACGGCCGTCGCCGGTGGAGACGGCGGCCGCGGTGAAAGCGGCACGCAGTTCGGAGAGGGACAGGTGCCCCTGGGCGCGTCCGCGGTCGAGCAGGTCGGTCAGGACCGCGTCGGCGGACGCGTCGTCGCTGCGAGCGGTGTCAGCGGGGGCTCCGGCGGTGGGTGCCGGAGCGGCTGGGGCAGTGCTCGTCATCGGGGCACCTCCCTCCCTTCCAAGACGTGTGGCACGCGGCGGACGGTTCCCGCCGGCTGGACGCGCCAATATGTCCAACGTGTTGGGGAGTCAAATGTTCCCTGTCTCGATTGGATATCAGCCGAAGTGGCGTAGATCACTGCGACGGAAGTGGCCAAACGCTGTAGGGAGCGGGTAAAGGAGTGTGCCCGGAATCGCTGCGGGCGGGGAAGGGGGGCCGGTTG
>NZ_QPFC01000058.1:0-1793 GCF_003427465.1 Nocardiopsis sp. TNDT3
CTTCGTGGACAAGGTCCTCGACCTCGTCCACCGCCTGGACCTGCGCCCGACCGCGATGACCGGGTACCGGCGCGAACCCTACGTCGGCACCGGCTCCGACCTGGGACTGCGCGTGACCCTGGACCACCGTGTGCGCGGGCGCGACCGGGACTTCGACCTGCGCGCCGAGGCCGAGAGCCGCTACATCATCAGCCCGCACCTGGCGGTCATGGAGGTCAAGGCCAACGAGCGCGCCCCCTACTGGGTCACCGACATGGCCGCCCGCTTCGGCCTCCAGGTGCAGCGCGTCTCCAAGTACTGCCAGAGCGTGGAGGCCCACGGCATGGCCCCGCGCTCGGTCTTCCACCTGCCCGAGGAGGACGTCGTGGCCGAGGCGCGTCCGCTCGGTTCCGTGGTCGAAGCGCCTCCGCCCGTCCCCACGGCCGGGGGCGCGTCCTCCGGCCCCCGTTCCTGAACCCCGGTTCCCACCCGCTTCGTAAAGGCACACCCGCACCATGAACCTCGATTTCGGCGTCACCGACCTGTCCGGCACGTTCAGCGTCATGGACGTGGTCCTGTCCCTGACCCTGGCGTTCGTCACCAGCCTCGTGGTGGCCTGGACCTACCGCGCCACCCACCGCAACATCAGCTACTCGCAGAGCTACGTCCACACGCTGATCATCCTGGGCATGCTCATCGCCCTGATCATGCTGGTGGTGGGCTCCAACATCGCCCGCGCCTTCGCCCTGGTCGGCGCGCTGTCGGTGGTGCGCTTCCGCAACGCCATCAAGGAGACCCGCGATGTCGGGTTCATCTTCCTGGTGATGGGCGTGGGCATGGCCTGCGGCACGCGCTTCTACACCCTGGCGGTCATCGCCACCGTGGTCATCTGCGCGGTCGTGCTGCTCATGCACCGCTTCAACTGGTTCGCCCTCAACGTGCAGCGCCAGGTGGTCAAGGTCCAGGTCCCCGCGGACGGCGACGACTACGGACCCGTGATCGACGACGTGCTCATCCGCTTCACCGACGAGTACGAACTGATCAGCACCGAGACCGTGCGCGGCGGTTCCCTGCTGGAGACGGCCTACACCGCACGGCTGAAGAAGGGCGTCAAGCCCGGCGACGTCGTCCAGCGCCTGCGGGAGATCAACGCGGGGCAGAAGGCGACCGTCCTGACCGGCTACGACCAGACGGACCTGTGACATGCGCGGACTCGATGATGAGGAGGGCGGCGGCGACACCGCTGCCCGCGACACCGCCGCCGGGCGGCGCCAGCGCGGGCCCGCGCGCCTGCGGCACCGCCTCCCGGTGCGCCTGCGCCAGCACTGGAGGAGCACCGCCGTCGTGTGCGCCGCGCTGCTCGCCCTGGTCCTGGTCTTCGGCGAGGCGCGGGTGCGCCCCTACGTCACCTCCGAGTTGGTCTCGCGGGACGCCGTCACCCAGAACATCGAGGGCGAGGGCGACCTGTTCGACGGCGGGGAGCACACGATCGAGGTGAGCTTCGACCAGACCGAGTACGCCGACATGATGAGCACCTTCCGCGAGGAGGGCGAGAAGGAGTACATCCGGGCCGACGTCACCATCGACGGCACCACCGTCGAGGACGTCGGACTCCGCCTCAAGGGCAACTCGACCCTGATGAGCCTGCGCGGCGACTCCGGGGCAGGGGCGGCGCCCGGCCAAGGGGGCCAGCAGCGGGAGGAGACCGGTACGGACACCGGCACCGGGGACGCCGGCGGGGTCGCTGACGGGACGACCGGCGCGGCGGCCGACACCAGGGGTGAACAGGGGACCGGCCCGGGCGGCGGGGGAGC
>NZ_QPFC01000589.1:0-1119 GCF_003427465.1 Nocardiopsis sp. TNDT3
CCGGTCGCCTGGGTGCCGGAAACGAGACGCCCGAGGTGTCCCGTGGCGCTTTGGCCCTCCTCCGAAGGATTGGATCCCCGTGCCCTCTCAGATTCGCCGTTCCCCCTCCACCACCCGTGAGCGCATCGTGGCGCCGCCGCTCCCGTCCCGCCGCCCCCGCCCGGGCGCCGTCTCCACGGACAATGGACACCGACCCGTTCGAAACCCTCGTCCAGGAGCCACGATTTCCGATGCACTCGCCCGCGAGGCTGCGCCGGCCGTGCGGCTGCGTGCCGACTTCCACCCCACCGGGGTGCTGGCGCGCACGGACAAGTCCACCCTGGTGAGAGGCCGCTGCGGAGGCGAACCCGTGGTCGCCAAGATCCTGACCGACCTCTCACCGTTGTGGGCGGGCAAGTTCGCCCAGGAACGCGACGCCTACCAGGCCCTCTCCCACGCACGGCCGCCGGTGCGTGTGCCCCGTCTGTTCGCTGCGGACGCCACCGTTTTGATCATCGAGTACGTGGAGGGGCGCCACCCGGTTCCGGACCGTGTCCGCTACCCCACCCACACCATCAGCACACCGGACCTGAGGACGATCACGGACACCTTGCAGGCGGTGGGCAGCTGGCAGGCCCCGGCCTCGGTCTGCCCCCAGACCTTCGACTACCAGGAGCGGCTCGAGCGCGAGCACGACAAGGGGTGGGTCAGCGACCAACACCTGTACGCGCTGACACAGTTGCTCGAGCGGGCCGGAGGCGAACGGGGCCTCGCCCACGGCGACCCGCTCCTGACCAACTTCCTCTTCGACCCCCACGGCAATGTCACGCTGATCGACTGGGAGCATGCGGGACGCTACCTGCCCGGATACGACTTGGCGGTCCTGTGGACCATCCTGGCGAATGCCCCCCGGGCACGCCGTCACATCCAGCGGCGCATCCTCGGCCAAGGACCCCGGGCCCAAGCAGCCTTCGAGGTCAACCGAGCCCTGGTCCTGGCCCGGGAGCTGCGTATCCACAGCGACATCCCGTCTGCGCCGTGGAGGGATGAGCGGCTCACCGTGTTGGCCCGCGACTGGGCCGATATCACCAGGACCCTCCTGGGCTGATGCCCCGGGCGTCTCGTGTCCGGCCCCGCAGC
>NZ_QPFC01000590.1:0-6736 GCF_003427465.1 Nocardiopsis sp. TNDT3
GCCCCGGGCGGCGCGCCCGGGGCCGGGAGCGGTCAGAACTCCCCCTGGCAGGCCTGCTGGACCTTGCCCTGGCCGAAGGACTCCACGTAGGTCTCGTCCGGGGCCAGTTCCAGGTAGCCGTCCGTCTGGGCCCCGTAGATCAGCACCGGGTCGGTGCCGTTCCACTTGAACTGGAGCTGGCAGTCGTCCGTGGCCTCGTAGGTGGCCCACCAGAACCCTTCGGAGTCCGGTGCCGTGATCCTGAGTTCGTCACCGGGCAGACCGCTCTCCGCCAGGAGTTCCTGGAACTCCTCCTCGGAGCCGTTCTGGGAGGAACAGGCGGAGGAGGTGAGCGCGACGGCCGCGACGGCGACCGCAGAGAGGAAACGCGCGTGGGGGGACATGCTTTTCCAACTTCCGAGAGTGCCGACGACGGCTCCGTTGCGTTCTCCCGCTCCCTGGCACGGCGGCTCCGTCGTCAAGGTGACTCCACGTTTGCGCAGGTGCGGGCCGGAGAAAACGCACGTCGCGAAACACTCCGGACACAACCCTGTAACGGCAGGTTCACCTGTGTCCGGTGTGCCCCGTTTGGTCCGCTGTGGCAGGCGTTCCGCACGGGGCACACCCGCCGTCAGGCCCCCGGGACCGGCTCGAACTCGCGGACCGCGTCGATCGCGGGCCCGTGCGGCGTGTTGGCCTCGCGCTCGATCATGATCTCCACGAGTACCGGCCGCGAGGTGGCCTGGGCCTGCTTGCGGGCCCACTCCAGGGACTCGCGGATCTCCCCGGGCTCCACGACGCGGCGCCCGGAGCAGCCGTAGGCCTCCATGAGCTTGACGTTGTCGGTGCCGTACTCGTCGTAGTGGATGTCCACCTGGTAGTTCATGTCGAACGGGATCGAGGCCTGGCGGATCAGGCCCAGGTACTCGTTGTTGAGCATGATGATGACGTAGGGCACGTCGTACTGGGCGGCCACGGCCAGTTCCTCGACCATGTACTGGAACCCGTAGTCGCCGACGATCCCGACGACCTCCGCGTCCGGCTCGGTGTGCTTGAGCGCCTTCTTGACGCCGATGGCGGCGGGGATCTCCCAGCCGAGCGGGCCCGCCTGGCCGCAGATCTGGTAGTGGCGCGGCTTGTACGCCTTCTGATGCTGGCCTCCCCAGATCTGGTACAGGCCGATCGCGGTGACGAAGTAGGTGTCCTCGCCGAAGACCTCGTTGATCTCCTTGTAGACGCGCGGCGCCTTGACCGGGACCGTGTCGAAGTCCTCGCGGCGGGTCAGGGTGGCCTTGAGCTCGGCGACGCGGTCGATCCAGGGCCGCACCTCGGCCTTGGCGCCGCGGGCGCGCGCGGCGGCGAGCAGCTCGCGCAGGAACAGCCGCGCGTCGGAGACCACGCCCAGGTCGGGTTCGAAGACCCGGCCGATCTGGGTGGCCTCGATGTCGACGTGGATGAATCTGCGCTCGCCCCGGTAGACGTCGATCTGCCCGGTGTGGCGGTCGGCGAAGCGCGCGCCCACGGCCAGGACCAGGTCCGACTCCAGGAAGGAGGCGTTGCCGTAGCGCTGGGAGGTCTGCACGCCGGTCATGCCCGAGTACAGCGGGGAGTCCTCGTCGAAGGAGCCCTTGCCCATGAGGGTGACCTGCACCGGGACCTGGAGGTGCTCGGCCAGCGCGCGCAGGTCGTCGGAGGCCTCGGCGGTGATCACGCCGCCTCCGGCCAGGATCAGGGGGCGCTCGGCCTCCAGCAGCATGTCCAGCGCGCGCTCCACCCGGGGCTGGTGCGGCTCGACGGCGTTGACCTTGAGCGGGGCGTCGATGGCGGGGTCGTAGTCGATCAGCTGCTGGGCGACGTCCACGGGGATGTCCACCAGGACGGGGCCGGGGCGTCCCTCCCGGGCGATCCGGAACGCCTCGCGGAAGATCCAGGGCGCGGTGGCGGCCTCCTTGATCTGGACGGCCCACTTGGTCACGGGCTTGGCGATCTCGACGATGTCGACCGCCTGGAAGCCCTCCTTGTCCAGCAGGTCGGTGCGCTGCTGGCCGGTGATGCACACGATCGGGACCGAGTCCGCGATGGCCGTGTACAGGCCGGTGATCATGTTGGTTCCGGCGGGGCCGGAGGTGCCGATGGCCACGCCGACCTTGCCGGTGGTCCGGGACCAGCCGTCGGCCATGTGGGTGGCGCCCTCCTCGTGGCGGACGGTCAGGTGCTCGATGCCGCCGACCTGTTCCATCGCCTTGTAGAGGGGCAGGATGGCCGCGCCGGGGCAGCCGAAGGCCGTGTCGACGCCCTCGTCCTTGAGGACCTCCACGACCGCGTTCATCGCGGGCATCTGTGGCATGGGAAGCGAACCCTTCAGTGCTGGGGATGCTGGTGGCTGTGTGGTGATGACGCCGTGTGCTAGGGGTGGCGCTGCTGGGGTGCGGGAGGGCCCGCGGGTGGGTCCGGACGGCGCGTGCGGGCCGTGTCCGCCGGTGCGGCCAACACCGGGGAGGGACGGCGCGGGGCCGGGTGCGGACCCTGGCCTCCGAAGGGCCGGTCCGTTACTTCTCGGAGCGGTCGGAGAGCTGCTCGACGATCTTCAGCAGCGCGGAGTGGTCGAGGCCGCCGTGGCCCTGGTGCTTGAGCGCGCCGACGTACTGCGCGACCTGGGAGCCCAGCGGGATCGCGACCCCGGCGGCGCGCGCGGAGTCGGTGACGATGCGCATGTCCTTGTCGTGCAGCGCGATCCGGAAGCCCGGGGTGAAGTCGCGCTTGCGCATGGCGGCGCCCTTGCGCTGGAGCACGGTGCTGCCCGCGAGCCCGCCGCCCAGGACCTCCAGGCCGGACTCGGTGTCCACCCCGTGCGCCTCCAGGAAGACCAGGGCCTCGGCCAGGAGCTGGATGTTGCCCGCGACGATGAGCTGGTTGGCGGCCTTGACGGTCTGGCCGGAGCCGTTCGGTCCGACCAGGACCGGGGTGGTGCCCAGGACGTCGAAGAGCGGCCGGGCCGCCTCGAAGTCCTCCTCGGCGCCGCCGACCATGATGGAGAGCTTGGCCTCGATCGCGCCCGCCTCGCCGCCGCTGACGGGGGCGTCCAGGACGCGCAGGCCGCGCTCGGCCCCGGCCTCGGCCACCGCGCGGGACACGTCCGGGCGGATGGTGCTCATGTCGATGAGCAGGGTGCCGGGCTTGACGTTCTCGAAGACGCCGCCCCGGCCGAGCATGAGCTCCTCCACGTCCGGGGAGTCCGGGACCATGGTGATGACGGCGTCGGCGTCGGCGACGGCCCCGGCGACGCTGCCCCCGCGCAGGCCGCCCTCGGCGACCAGCGCGTCGACGCGCTCGGGGCTGCGGTTGTGGCCGGTCACGGTGTACCCGGCGCGGACGAGGTTGACGGCCATGGGCAGACCCATGATCCCCAGGCCGATGAAGGCGATCTTCCTGACGGGCACGAGGGCCCCCTTCGTGACTGGTGTGCTGCTGGTGCTGTGCTGCTGGTGGCGTGGTGCGCGGCCGGGGGTCAGTTGAGCCAGCCGAAGCTCTGGGCGCTGGGCACGGTCGGCTTGTACTCCAGGCCGACGAGCCCCCGGTAGCCCCCGGTCTGGGCGGCGGTGAGCAGTTCCCCGATGGGCAGCCGTCCGGTGCCGGGCTCGCCGCGCCCGGGGGTGTCGGCGATCTGGATGTGTCCGAACTCGGCGGCGTGGTCGCGGACCGCGGCGGCGAAGTCGTCGCCGTTGACGGCGAGGTGGTACAGGTCCGCCAGGAGGGCGACGTTGTCCGCGCCCGCCTCCCGGGCCCGGGCGACGAACGCGAGTCCGTCCGCGGCCGTGGTCAGGGGGTAGCTCTCGGCCCCGCTGATGGGCTCGATGAGGACGGTGCCGCCGACCGCCGCCACGGCCTCGGCCGCCGCGACGGTGTTCTCCAGGGCGGTCCGGTCCTGTTCGCCGGGGTCCACCCCCGGCTGGCGCAGGCCGTAGAGGGCGTTGAAGCCCGTGGCGCCCGTGCGCTCGGCGATGCGCACCACGACGTCGATGTTGGCGCGGAACTCGGTGCTGCGCGAGGGGTGCGAGAGCACGCCCCGGTCGGGTCCGGGCAGCTGGCCCGCGAAGAAGTTGAGGCCGCTGAGACGGACCCCCGCCCGGTCGAGGGCGGAGACGAAGGCGTCGATCTCGTCCTTGGGCGGGGTCGGGCTCTCGAACGGCCACCAGAACTCGACGGCGTCGAAGCCCGCCTCCCGCGCCGCCCGGGGGCGGTCGTTGAGGGGGAGCTCGGTGAACAGCAGCGAGCAGTTCACCGTGTACCCCAGGGTGTGGCTCATACCTTGCCTCCAGCATCTACTTTCACAATGTGGAAAGTAGTTTTCGCTTTAAGGAATGATTGAAGTGTGTGCCGGGGCACCCCCGCTTGTCAACCACTCCGGGACCCGGCTCCCCCACACCGCGGACGCCACTCCGGGCGCGCCGACCCCGCGAACCCCCCGAAACCCGTCGCGGACTCTGTGTGACGGTGAGAAGGTCGGGCCTTCTTTGTGCTCGGGCACAGATCGGGTTATTTTTCGCAGATCTCCCCTTGCGAGTGTTGACAAGGTCACACTCGCATCAACTAGAGTCCCTCCAATCCGTAATACGGAATTAGCTATCTGCACTACGAAAATTCTTGGCGGGGGCTGCGGCGGTGCGCCGTCCCACGGACGGGGACCCGGGGTTCGCGCCAAGTCACGGGAGACCACATGAGCACCCCGGAGGAGCCGGAGAGCGGGCCCGACCCCGGCCTGGCCCGCCTGAACGCCCTGCCCCAACAGGAGCTGCGCGCCGCGCTCGCGCAGTGCCTGGACGTGGACCGCTGGGTCGCGGCAGTCGCGTCCGAGGCGCCCTTCTCCGACCGAGCGGCCCTGCTGGCCTCGGCCGACGGGCACGCCCGCGCCGTCACGGCCGACGAGGTCGCCTCCGCGCTGGCCCGCCACCCCCGCATCGGGGAGAAGGCCGAGGGCGCCGGCACCGAGGCCGCATGGTCGCGCGGAGAGCAGTCCGCCTTCGCCTCCGACACCGACGACGCCTCCGTGCGCGTCCAGCGGATCTTCGCCCACGCCCAGCGCGAGTACGAGGACAGATTCGGGCAGATCTACCTCGTCTGCGCGAGCGGGCGCTCCAGCCGCGAACTCCTCGCCGACCTGGTCGCGCGCCTGTCCAACGACCGCGACACCGAACTGGCCGTGGTCGGCGGGGAGCTGCGGCGGATCGCCGGGCTCCGCCTCGTCAAACTCCTGGAGGACGCATGAGCCACGTCACCACCCACGTCCTGGACGCCGCCCTGGGCAGTCCCGCCCGCGGCGTGCCCGTGCGGCTGGAGGCCGCCGACGGCCCCGGCGCCTGGCGGACGGTCGCCGAGGGGCGCACCGACGACGACGGGCGCGTGCCCGACCTGGGCCCCGACCGGCTCCCCGCGGGCTACCACCGGATCGTCTTCGACACCGCCGCCTACTTCGGGGCCACCGGCCAGCGCGGCTTCTACCCCGAGGTCGCCATCGTGTTCGACCTCGCCGACGAGGACGCCCACTACCACGTCCCGCTGCTGCTGAGCCCGTTCGCCTACTCGACCTACCGGGGCTCCTAGCCGGGCGGGCGCCACGCGCCCTCCCCCTGGGCACCACCCACACAGACCACCGCGGCGGCACGGCCGACCGGGAAGGGAGCGGCGGGCAGGAGATCCTCGCCGGCCAGGGCAAACCTGAATCTTCGAGTGCGCGACAGGTCCTTCCGCACGACCACAGCGGTCCTCCCTCGTAGCACTTGCGCCACGGCGCGAACGATGACGACTTCACGCATCACACGGATGGAGTTCACCCTGATGGGCATCCGACTCGGAGACAACCAGTACGGCAAGGCCGAGGTCCGCCTCGTCCACGTCAACCGCGACACCGACGTCCACCGGATCAAGGACGTCAACGTCACCTCCCAGCTGCGCGGAGAACTGGAGACGGTGCACACCCTCGGCGACAACAGCACCTGCCTGCCGACCGACACCCAGAAGAACACCGTCTACGCCAAGGCCCGCGAGTGGGGCGGCGTCGGCGCCGTCGAGGACTTCGCCCTGCGTCTGGCCCGCCACTTCGTGGACGAGCACGAGTACGTGCACGGGGCCCGCCAGGAGGTGCACGAGTACTCCTGGGAGCGGATCCAGACCTCCTCCGGCCCGCACGACCACGCGTTCTCGCGCAAGGGCGCCGAGACCCGCACCACCGTCGTCACCAAGACGGGCGACCGGGAGTGGGTGGTCTCCGGCTTCGAGGGCCTGTCCGTGCTCAAGTCCACCGGCTCGGAGTTCCACGGCTACCCCAAGACCAGGTACACGACGCTGCCCGAGACCACCGACCGGATCCTGGCCACCGACGTCACCGCCCGCTGGCGCTACGTGGGCGTGGAGCACGACTTCGACAGCACCTACTCCTCGGTCCGCGCCCTGTGCCTGGACGCCTTCGCCCGGACCCACAGCCTGGCGCTGCAGCAGACCCTCTACGAGATGGGCAGGGCCGTCCTGGAGGCGCACCCGGAGATCGCCGAGATCCGCTTCTCCATGCCCAACAACCACCACTTCCTGGTGGACCTGTCCCCGTTCGGCCTGGACAACCCGAACGAGGTCTTCTTCGCCGCCGACCGCCCCTACGGCAAGATCGAGGCCACCGTGGAGCGCGACGACGCCCCCGGGCCCGGCGACGCCTGGAAGACCGTCCCCGGCTTCGTCTAGAGGCCTCCCCTCCCCGGGACGCCGC
>NZ_QPFC01000591.1:0-4788 GCF_003427465.1 Nocardiopsis sp. TNDT3
GCCGCCTCTCGGGGACAATCGTCCCCGGGAGGCGGCCTTCAGCCGTCGTCCGCGCTCTCTGCGAAGCGGGGCCGAGCAGCCCCGGGACCGCGTAGACTGGTGGTGACCCACGGCTGAGCGAGGATCCGTCCCGACGGTTCCCGCCATGTCGCACATCGTTTTGACCGTCCTGACGGCAAGCGGTAGCCTGTGTGATTGTGCCCGTGAGTCGACGGGTCGCACATGTGTGTGCGGCGCCCGGTTCCGCAGACGAGGACCTACGGTGCGCGGCGCATGTGAACCCCCTCCCATGATTCGACCTCTCGGTCGGGTGTGATCTCGTTTTCGCCATGCGCGGGAACGAACGCGACACGCCCGACATCGGGGGTCGGGGAGGTTCGGGAAATCCAGCAGGTCAATAGCGATATCGGCTACGAGAACCGGCGTAGGTCACGAGGAAGACGGAGACGCGGTGCCCACCATCCAGCAGCTGGTCCGCAAGGGCCGACAGGACAAGGTCGCAAAGAACAAGACCCCGGCGCTGAAGGGGAGTCCGCAGCGTCGTGGTGTGTGCACTCGTGTCTACACCACCACGCCCAAGAAGCCGAACTCCGCTCTGCGCAAGGTCGCCCGAGTCAAGCTGAGCAGCCAGATCGAGGTCACGGCCTACATCCCCGGCATCGGCCACAACCTGCAGGAGCACAGCATCGTGCTCGTGCGCGGTGGCCGTGTGAAGGACCTGCCGGGTGTCCGTTACCGCATCGTGCGCGGCTCGCTCGACACGCAGGGTGTCCGTAACCGCAAGCAGGCGCGTAGCCGTTACGGCGCCAAGAAGGAGAAGTAAGCATGCCGCGCAAGGGCCCGGCGCCGAAGCGCCAGCTCATCACCGACCCGGTCTACGGCTCGCCGCTCGTCACCGCACTGATCAACAAGGTGCTGCTCGACGGCAAGCGCTCCATCGCCCAGAGCGTCGTCTACGACGCCCTGGAGGGTGCTCGCGAGAAGACCGGCCAGGACCCGCTCGTCGTCCTGAAGCGGGGTCTGGACAACGTCAAGCCCGCGCTCGAGGTCCGCAGCCGCCGCGTCGGCGGCGCGACCTACCAGGTGCCGGTCGAGGTTCGCGCCTCCCGGTCCACCACGCTGGCCCTGCGCTGGCTGGTCTCCTACGCGCGCCAGCGTCGCGAGAAGACCATGACCGAGCGCCTGATGAACGAGCTGGTCGACGCCAGCAACGGTCTCGGCGCGGCCGTCAAGAAGCGTGAGGACACGCACAAGATGGCCGAGTCGAACAAGGCCTTCGCGCACTACCGCTGGTAATTCCGGCGGGTTCGAAACAGACCGAGGGACGACGAGCCTCATGGCTGCCAAAACTGTTCTTGACCTGGCCAAGGTCCGCAACATCGGGATCATGGCTCACATCGACGCTGGTAAGACCACGACGACTGAGCGGATCCTCTACTACACCGGTGTGACCCACAAGGTGGGCGAGGTCCACGATGGCGCTGCCACGATGGACTGGATGAAGGAGGAGCAGGAGCGGGGTATCACCATTACCTCGGCTGCTACCACCACCCACTGGGACGACCACACCATCAACATCATCGACACGCCCGGCCACGTCGACTTCACGGTCGAGGTCGAGCGGTCGCTGCGTGTGCTCGACGGTGCCGTCGCGGTCTTCGACGCCAAGGAGGGCGTTGAGCCCCAGTCGGAGCAGGTCTGGCGCCAGGCGGACCGCTACGGCGTCCCGCGTATCTGCTTCGTCAACAAGATGGACAAGATCGGCGCCGAGTTCCAGCGCTGTGTCGACATGTTCCGTGAGCGCCTCGGCGCCAACGCCATGCCGATCCAGCTCAACATCGGCGCCGAGAGCGACTTCAAGGGCGTCATCGACCTCGTCCGCATGAAGGCCTACGTCTGGAACGACGAGGCCGCGCTCGGCGAGATGTACGACACGGTCGACATCCCCGAGAGCCACGCCGACGCCGCCCGCGAGGCCCGCGACCAGTTCATCGAGACGCTGGCCGAGGCCGACGACGAGATCATGGAGATGTACCTGGAGGGCCAGGAGCCCACCGTGGAACAGCTCGTCCCCGCGATCCGCCGCGCGACCATCGCCGGTACGGCCGTCCCGGTCGTGTGCGGCACCGCGTTCAAGAACAAGGGCGTGCAGCCCCTGCTCGACGCGGTCACCGCCTACCTCCCCTCGCCGCTGGACGTCGAGGGCGTCGAGGGTCACGACCCCAAGGACGAGACCGAGGAGACCAAGCTCGTCCGCAAGCCGAGCAACGACGAGCCGCTGTCGGCCCTGGTCTTCAAGATCATGAGCGACCCGCACCTGGGCAAGCTGACCTACGTGCGTGTCTACTCCGGCGTTCTCCAGGCGGGCACCCAGGTGCTCAACAGCCTCAAGGGCCGCAAGGAGCGCATCGGCAAGATCTACCGCATGCACTCCAACAAGCGCGAGGAGATCTCCGAGGTCGGCGCCGGCGACATCGTCGCCGTCATGGGCCTGAAGGACACCACGACCGGTGAGACCCTGTGCGACCAGGCGAACCCGATCGTGCTGGAGTCCATGACCTTCCCGGCTCCGGTCATCGAGGTGGCCATCGAGCCCAAGACCAAGAGCGACCAGGAGAAGCTGGGCATCGCGATCCAGCGCCTCGCGGACGAGGACCCCTCGTTCCAGGTCGCCACGGACGACCAGACCGGTCAGACCGTGATCTCGGGCATGGGCGAGCTGCACCTCGAGGTGCTCGTCAACCGCATGCGCGACGAGTTCAAGGTCGAGGCGAACATCGGCAAGCCGCAGGTGGCCTACCGCGAGACCATTCGCAAGAAGGTCGAGGGGCACACCTACACCCACAAGAAGCAGACCGGTGGGTCGGGCCAGTTCGCCAAGGTCAAGATCGACATCGAGCCCCTGGAGACCGAGAGCGGCGACGCCTCGGGCTACGAGTTCGTCAACGCCGTCACCGGTGGCCGCATCCCGAGGGAGTACATCCCCTCGGTCGACGCCGGCTGCCAGGAGGCCGCCGAGCTGGGCGTGCTCGCGCACTACCCGCTCGTCGGCGTCAAGGTGACGCTCCAGGACGGTCAGTACCACGAGGTCGACTCCTCCGAGATGGCCTTCAAGACCGCCGGTTCGATCGCCTTCAAGGAGGCGGTCAAGCTGGCCAAGCCGACTCTCCTGGAGCCGGTCATGGCTGTCGAGGTCACCACCCCCGAGGAGTACATGGGTGACGTGATCGGCGACCTGAACTCCCGCCGTGGACAGATCCAGTCCATGGACGAGCGTTCCGGCGTCCGTATCGTCAAGGCCCAGGTGCCCCTCTCCGAAATGTTCGGCTACGTGGGTGACCTGCGCAGCCGCACGCAGGGTCGAGCCAACTACTCGATGGTGTTCGACTCCTACGCGGAGGTTCCGTCCGCTGTCGCCCAAGAAATTGTGGCGAAGGTCCGCGGCGAATAGTCGCGAACACGTAACCAGCCCGCTCCCCGTCCACGCGGGGAGCGAGCACCAGACAGCTCTGTACGTCTAGGAGACATCCAGTGGCGAAAGCAAAGTTCGAGCGGACTAAGCCGCACGTCAACATCGGCACCATCGGTCACATCGACCACGGCAAGACCACGCTGACCGCGGCCATCACCAAGGTGCTGCACGACGCGTACCCGGACCTGAACCCGTTCACGCCGTTCGAGGACATCGACAACGCTCCTGAGGAGCGCGAGCGCGGTATCACCATCTCCGTCGCCCACGTCGAGTACCAGACCGAGGCGCGTCACTACGCCCACGTGGACTGCCCCGGTCACGCCGACTACGTGAAGAACATGATCACCGGTGCGGCGCAGATGGACGGCGCCATCCTGGTCGTGGCCGCCACCGACGGCCCGATGCCGCAGACCAAGGAGCACGTGCTCCTGGCCCGCCAGGTCGGCGTGCCCTACATCGTGGTGGCCCTGAACAAGGCCGACATGGTGGACGACGAGGAGATCTTCGAGCTCGTCGAGCTCGAGGTCCGCGAGCTCCTCAGCGAGTACGAGTTCCCCGGCGACGACGTCCCCGTCACCAAGGTCTCCGCGCTCAAGGCGCTGGAGGGCGACGAGGAGTGGGGCAAGTCCGTCCTGGAGCTCATGGGCACCGTGGACCAGTTCATCCCCGAGCCCGAGCGTGACACCGAGAAGCCCTTCCTCATGCCGATCGAGGACGTCTTCTCGATCACCGGTCGCGGCACCGTCGTCACCGGTCGCATCGAGCGCGGCATCGTCAACGTCAACGAGACCGTCGACATCGTCGGTATCAAGGACGAGAAGCAGACCACCACGGTCACCGGTGTCGAGATGTTCCGCAAGCTGCTCGACCAGGGCCAGGCCGGCGACAACGTCGGTCTGCTCCTGCGCGGCATCAAGCGCGAGGACGTCGAGCGCGGCCAGGTCGTCATCAAGCCCGGCACGACCACCCCGCACACCGAGTTCGAGGCCCAGGTCGTCATCCTGTCCAAGGACGAGGGTGGCCGCCACACGCCGTTCTTCAACAACTACCGCCCGCAGTTCTACTTCCGCACCACGGACGTCACCGGCGTCGTGACGCTGCCGGAGGGCACCGAGATGGTCATGCCCGGTGACAACACCGAGATGACCGTCCAGCTCATCCAGCCCGTCGCGATGGAGGACGGCCTGAAGTTCGCCATCCGCGAGGGTGGCCGGACCGTGGGCGCGGGTCGCGTCACGAAGATCCTCAAGTAGTACCCGTGCGGGGGCGGCCCCTTCGGAGCCGTCCCCGCCGTGGTGGGCGGGCCGTGGACCCAC
>NZ_QPFC01000592.1:0-1466 GCF_003427465.1 Nocardiopsis sp. TNDT3
GCGGGAGAGAGACGGCCGGTCACACTGGAACACGGGGGCGTGTCACCGCGCCGACGGACGCCCGCGGCGCCCCCGATACCAGAGTAGGGGCCTGCGCGCCCTTCCCCGGAGCCCTGTGGACAACCCGTCCGGGGCGGCGGGGCGCTCGTCGTCCTCGTTCGTGTTCGGCGCTGTCCGATGCCGACCGAGGTGTCCGCTACGTAGGGGGTCCTTCGTCCTCCGGCCCGGAAGCGGTGGTGTCCGCTGCCGACGGCGGCGCGGGCTCGGGTACCGGAGGCGGCGCGGACCCCGGCGGAGGTGCGGATTCCGGGGGCGGCCGCATGGTCACCGGAGGTGCGGCCACCGGCGGCACAGGCGCGGACACCAAGGGTGCGAGCACGGGCGCCGGCGGCATGCTCGCGCGCAGGCGCAGGGTCAGCCGCTCGCCCAGCTCCCCGCTGAACGCCCCCTCGTGCGCGACCCCCGCGCGGTCGGCCAGCTCCACCGCGTGCAGGCGCACGACGGCCTCCACCAGCGTGGCGTAGTTCCCGGCCGCCGACCGGGCCCGCACCCACGCGATCCCCGCCACGGCCGCCGCTACGAGCGCTGCGGGCCACCACCACACGGTCAGCGGCAGGTACAGCAGCCCCCACGCGGTCAGCCCGGTGGCGCGGGACAGGTCCTCGCGGGCCGCGGTGACCTCCACGCGCTCCTCCTCCGGCAGGACCAGCCACAGGTGCGGCCACAGCACGGCCAGGTCCGCGCGGTGGTCGCGGGCCAGCCGCGTGCGCACGGCCGCGATCCGGTCACCGCACCAGGTGGGGCGCTCGGGCCGCTCGGGGGAGACCCTCGCCATGCGGTCGTAGGCCTTCGCGAACGCCTCCTCCCGGCCCCGGGCCTGCTCCGCCTCCCCGTTCCGCGCCCGCTCGACCTCCCCGCGCAGCCGGTCCCACCGCGCGCGGCGCGAGCGCACCCACCGCCCGGTCCAGCCGCGCAGCGGCGGCGGCCACCGCTCCCAGTCCGCGGCGGTCCACAGGCGCTCGACCAGCCAGCCCGACCCCCGGGCGACCAGGCCCACGGCGGTGCTCCCGGCCAGCACGGCGGCCAGCACCAGGGCCTGGCCGCCGAAGGTGTCCACCCGAGGATCCGCGGCCCATCCGGTGACACGCTCGGCCAGGTGCCCCGCGTCCCACGCCCCGGACCAGCCCAGGGCGTAGGCGGCGGTGGCGACCGCCAGGTAGAGGGCGCCGGGCAGCGCCAGGGTGCTGACCCACCTCTCGGTCAGCCTGCGGCCCAGTTCCGCCCAAAGGTCGCCCACCGCCTACCGCCCCCGCGGCGGGCGCAGGGCGGCGCCGCTGACCAGGCAGACCGGCACGCCCTCGGCCGGTGTGGGCTCCCACGTGCGCGCGCACCTGCCCTGGGGGCACCCGTACAGGGCGAAGGCGGGGCGGGGCAGACCGATCCCGGCCACCCCCGCGCCCCCGGAC
>NZ_QPFC01000593.1:0-1484 GCF_003427465.1 Nocardiopsis sp. TNDT3
GCCCCTGCCCCCGCTCACCCACGTCAACGACGGCCTGCTCGTGCGCACCGACTTCACCGACGAGGCCGCCTGGACCGCGCTCCTGGACACCGTGTACCGTCCGGGGTCGGGCTACGGGAATCCGATCGACGACTTCGGCGACTACGTCGGGGTCGTGGACGACCCGGTGTTCGAGGGTGCCACCCCCGAGCAGCTGATGTCGCTGGTACGCGCCGATCCGGAGGACTCCGACGAGGGCGTCGCGGACGCCCTGCTGGTGGCGGACCGGGCCGCCATGAGCGATCCGGAGCACCGGCTCCTGGTCGTCCCGCTGGAGGAACACGTGGGGCGCGTCTTCCGGCTCGTCCCGGAGAAGGCCGGGCTCATGCTGGTCAACCTGGCCATCGCCAACCAGGACGTCGAGGACTACATGGACACGGAGACGAAGGCCCGCATGCACGGGTGGTGGTGACCCGTGAAGGCGGGGCTCCGCCCGGCCGGGCACGGAAGGGCGGAGCCGGAGCGGCCGCGGTGCGCGCGGGCCGCCGCGCGGTAGGTTGCGGATATGGATGAGAGCGGGAACCGCCGTGCCGATGAGGGCGACGCCGAGGTGCTGCGCGCCGTGGGCGCGCGGCTGCGGCGCCTGCGCAACCGCGCGCGGCTGACCCTCGCCGAGCTGTCGGAGCGCACGGGGGTCACCCCGAGCACGCTGTCGCGTCTGGAGACCGGGCGGGTGCAGCCGACCCTGGGCCAGCTGCTCCCGCTCTCGCGCGTGTACCGGGTGCCCATCGACGAACTGGTGGACGCGCCCAGGGTGGGCGACCCGCGGGTGCACCTGCACCCGGTACGCCGCTTCGGCCTGACGTTCGTCCCGCTCACCCGGCGCGCGGGCGGGGTCCAGGCGTACAAGGTCCTCTACCCGCCGGCGCGGACGCTTCCGCCGCCCGAGCTGCGCACACACGAAGGACACGAGTGGTTCTACGTGCTCTCGGGGACCGTCCGGCTGGTCCTGGGCGCCGAGCAGGACCTGCTGCTGGGCGCGGGGGAGGCGGCCGAGTTCGACACCCGGACCCCGCACTGGATCGGCAACCCGGCCGAGCACGAACCGGCGGAGACCATCGCGATCTTCGGCACCCAGGGCGAACGCGTCCACCTGCACGGGACCTGAGGGGGACGGGCGCGCGGAGCGGCCGGGCGCCCGCTCGCGGCGGCTCCGCGACCGGCACGCCGGAGGCGCGGCCGCCGGGGGAGAGGCCCAGGACCACCGGGGACGCGCCGCGCGCACGTGCTTTTGCAGTTCTGCACGAGAGCTGGCTCCGCTGCCCCGGCGGCGCGAACACTGGCGTCCATGGAGACAGACAAGAACACCTCGCCCAGCCGGGAGTTCTGGGAACCCCGCTACCGGGGCGGGGACCCCTCGACGCCGCCGCCCGGCCCCAACGCGGCCTTCGCCCGCCTCGCCGGGGAACTGGCCCTGGTGCCACCGCCGGAACCGGAGCGCGGGG
>NZ_QPFC01000594.1:0-6280 GCF_003427465.1 Nocardiopsis sp. TNDT3
CGTCCGGGCAGCCCGGACGCGCCGCGGGTAGCAGGATCACGCGTACGGCACCGCGTCCGTGAACCCTTCCCGGGCACCAACGAACGGAGAGACCCGCTGTGACTCGCACACCCCAGGCAGCCGCCGAGGAGGCCGCCGCCGAACTGCGCTCGCGCACCGGCGTGGACGCCTACGACGTCGCCCTGGTCATGGGATCGGGGTGGGCCTCCGCGGCCGACCTGCTCGGCGACTCCGGTCAGGAGCTGCCCACCACCGACCTGCCCGGCTTCGTGCCCCCGGCCGTGGAGGGCCACAGCGGCACCGTGCGCAGCATCAGGGCGGGCGACCGCTCCCTGCTCGCCTTCCTGGGCCGCACCCACCTGTACGAGGGCCACGGCACCGACGCCGTCGTGCACGGCGTGCGCACCGCCGTGGCGGCCGGGGCCACCACGGTCGTGCTGACCAACGCCGCGGGCGGCATCAACCCCGCCTACGCGGTGGGGTCCCCGGTGCTCATCGCCGACCACCTCAACATGACCGCGCGGTCCCCGCTGACCGGCGCGACCTTCGTCGACCTCACCGAGACCTACACCCCCGCCCTGCGCGAGCTGGCCCGCTCGGTGGACCCCTCCCTGCCCGAGGGCGTGTACGCGGCCATGCCCGGCCCGCACTTCGAGACGCCCGCCGAGATCCGCATGCTCAGCGCCATGGGCGCCGACCTGGTCGGCATGTCCACCGTGCTGGAGGCGATCGCCGCCCGCGCCGCGGGAGCCCGAGTCCTGGGCCTGTCCCTGGTCACCAACGTCGCGGCCGGACTCACGGGGGCCAACCTCGACCACGAGGACGTGCTGGCCACCGGCCGCGACGCCGCCGCGACCGTCGGACGCCTGCTCGCCGACATCACCGCCAAGCTCTGAGGGGAGCCCCCATGACCGACCTCGCCCGGGCCAGACGGTGGATCGCCCAGGACCCCGACCCCGACACGCGCGCGGAGCTGGCGGGACTGGTGGAGCGCGCCGGCCGGGGCGAGGCCGACGCGCTGGCCGACCTGGACTCCCGCTTCGGGGCCCGCCTGGAGTTCGGCACCGCCGGACTGCGCGGCGCCCTCGGCGCGGGCCCCAACCGGATGAACCGGGTGGTGGTCATGCGAGCCGCCGCGGGGATCGCCGCCTGGCTCGGCGCGGGCCCCGGGCACGTGGTCGTCGGCTACGACGCCCGGCACCGCTCGGCGGACTTCGCCCGCGACAGCGCCGCCGTCCTCACCGGCGCCGGGCACCGCGTGTCCCTCATGCCCGGACCGCTGCCCACCCCCGTCCTGGCCTTCGCCGTCCGCGACCTGGGCGCCGACGCCGGGATCATGGTCACCGCCAGCCACAACCCGCCCCGGGACAACGGTTACAAGGTCTACGCGGGGGCGGCCAAGGCGGGCGGCGCCGCCGACGCGGGAACCCAGATCGTCTCCCCGGCCGACGCCGAGATCTCCGCCGCCATCGACGCGGTGGGCCCGGTCGACGAACTGCCGCTGGGCGAGGGGTGGACGGTGCTGGGGGAGGAGGCGGTGGAGCGCTACCTGGACGCGGTCACCGCGCTGGTCCCGGGCGGGGACCGCGACCTGGCCACCACCTACACCGCCATGCACGGGGTGGGCGGCCGGGTGCTGCTGGCGGCGATGGAGCGGGCCGGGTTCCCCCGCCCGTCCGTGGTCGCCGCCCAGTTCGAGCCCAACCCCGACTTCCCGACCGTGGACTTCCCCAACCCGGAGGAGCCCGGCGCCATGGACATGGCGCTGGCCACCGGCGCCGCCGACCGCTCCGACCTGGTCATCGCCAACGACCCCGACGCCGACCGGCTCGCGCTCGCGGTCCCCGGGCACGGCCTGCTCACCGGCAACGAGGTGGGCGGACTGCTGGCCGAGTACGTGCTCGACCACACCAGCGGGTCCGACCGGGTGGTGGCCGCCTCGATCGTCTCCTCCAGCCTGCTCGGCAAGATCGCCCGCGACCGGGGCGTGCACTACGAGGAGACCCTCACCGGCTTCAAGTGGCTGGCGCGCGCGGGCGGCCCCGGGCAGCGGCGGGTCTTCGCGTTCGAGGAGGCGCTGGGCTACTGCGTGGGCGCCGACGGCGGCCGTCCGGTCGCGGACAAGGACGGGATCAGCGCGGCCCTGGTGGCCGCGGCGCTCGCCGCCCGGGCCAAGCGGGAGGGCGCGACCCTGCTCGACCTGCTCGACGACCAGGCGCGCCGGTACGGCCTGCACCTGAGCGACCAGCTGTCGGTGCGGGTGGAGGACCTGACGGTCATCTCCGCGGCGATGCGGCGGTTGCGCGCCGAACCGCCCGCCGCGTTCGGTCCCCTGCGGGTGGTGGGGGTGGACGACTTCGCCGCCGGACACGCGGGTCTGCCGCCGACGGACGCCCTGCGCTTCCGGTTGGAGGGCAGGGGACGTGTGACGCTCAGGCCCTCGGGGACCGAGCCCAAGTTGAAGGCCTACGTCGAGGTGGTGCTGGATGTGGACGGTGACGTGGCGGCCACCCGCGCACTGGGCTCGGACCTGCTCGCCGAGCTGATGGCCTCGGTCACCGCGGCTGTCGGGGGTTGAGGGCGCCGCTCAGTCGCCGTCGGAGGGTTCCACGACCGGCCGGTGCACGACCTCGTCGATGACGGTGAGCGTCTGGGTGGACGTCACACCGGGAAGCGACTGCAACCGGGTGAGGATCAGGTCGCGGAGCTGGTTGGTGTTGGCCACGCGGACGAGGAGGACGATGTCCGCCGAGCCCACGACGTACCAGCAGTACTCGATCTCCGGGTAGGAGGACAGGATCTCCCGGTTGGCGCGCCAGTCCGGCTGGCTGCCCGAGATGAGGACGAGCGCGGTGACGCCGAGCCCCATCTTGGAGTGGTCGGTCACCACGGAGTAGCCGCGGATGACGCCCTCGTCGGTGAGCCGCTTGATGCGGTTGTAGGCCGTCGCGCGGGACACGTTGGCCAGTGCGGCGATCTCGGTGATCCCGGTCCGCGCGTCCTTGGCGAGCGCGCTCAGGATCGTCTGGTCGGTCGTGTCCGGCCGCCGGCCGTTCCTCCGCTGGTCGCCCATGGCCATGTGCGTGCTCCTCGTGTGCTCTTGTTTCAGGACGAAGCCCCTCACTGTCGTCGTTGACCGGGGCTAACGAGTTACCAGGTAAACGTTGTTTCCGTCTATCGGAATCTCAGTCGGCGAGATGCGCGGCGTTCGGGCACCCCCTCCGGCCGCCGCGGGGCGGCGCCGGAGGAGGACGGGAGCGGGGACCCTGGCGCGGGGTCCGACGGGCGGGGGAGGCGCGTCGGGAGTCCGACTGTACTCGTGGTCGACGCTGTCGGTGGATGGGGTGGTTTCCCGGACCGGCGGCGCCTACACCACGCGGCCCGGAACACGACAGAACTTCTTGCCGCGGGGTTCCGTGGGGTCCAAGTGTCGGGAAATCGGGGGGTTTCGTTGACCGGATGACCGGTGCCTCGAACGTATGCGCTCGACGCCGGGAAGTGCGCCCGCCGCGGCCGATCGCGGCTGTTCCGTGACCGTGGACCCCCCCTCCCGGCGACGCCGCGTGCGCTCCCGGTCGCGGCTCGCGCTCCCCCGGGGCCCGAGGGCGTTCGTGGGGTGTACAGGCCCGTGTGTCGTTTTCTCGGGTGGAACGGGGTTCGAGCTGGACTCCAGAGAACCATATGGCGAATTTCATTCCCGTATGTATCAAGTAGCGGCGGATATCTAGCGAAAGTGTCGAGTCTTCCGGAGAATCTGTGTACAGGACAGACACCACCCGGAGCCCGGACCGCGCCACCGCGTCGGACAGGGCCACGTTGGGAGCCGCTCGACATGCCCGCCAGCCGCCCGCCCTCGCCCCAGGACCCGCTGCGCGCAAGGCCCGGGGCCGCCGCCCCCGACGGAGGCGCCGTGCGTCCGGACCCCGCACCCCACGAGTCGGCGGACCGGGGCGCCATCACCGTGGGCCACCTGCCGCCCGACCTCACCCGCGCCCTCTACCGCCACATGAGGACCGCGCGCGACCTGGACACCGAGGCCATCGCCCTCCAGCGCCAGGGCGTCTTCCCCGCCTACGTGTCCGTGCGCGGCCAGGAGGCCGCCCAGGTCGCCAGCGCCTCGGCCCTGGACCCCGCGCGCGACTTCGTCTTCCCCACCTACCGGGAGATGGCCTCCGCCCTGGCCTACGGGGTGGAGATGGTCGGCTACATGGCCACCCACCGCGCCCTGTGGCACGGCGGCCTCTACGACGTCGCGGCCTCGCGGTTCGGCGCCGTCAACGCCGTGGTCGGCGGCCCCGTCCCGCACGCGGTCGGCTGGGCCGTGGGCGAGCGGCTGCGCGGCGACGACGGTGTGGCCCTGGCCTACTTCGGCGACGGCGCCAGCTCCGAGGGCGACGTCCACGAGGCCATGAACTTCGCCGGGGTCTTCGGCGCCCCCGTGGTCTTCTTCTGCCAGAACAACCAGTGGGCGCTGTCGGTGCCCAACCACCGCCAGGTCGCGGGCGGCTCGGTCAGCGCGCGCGCCGAGGGCTACGGCATGCCCGGCGTGCTGGTGGACGGCAACGACGCGGGCGCGGTCCACGAGGCCACCGCCGAGGCCGTCGCCCGGGCCCGCCGCGGCGAGGGGCCCACCCTCATCGAGGCGCTCACCTACCGCGTGGAGCCGCACTCCACCTCCGACGACCCCGGCCGCTACCGCGACGACGCCGAGGCCCAGCGCTGGCGCGAGCGCGACCCCGTCACCCTGCTGCGCGAGGCCCTGCTCGCCGCCGGGCACGCCGACGAGGGCGAACTCGCCCGGGTCGACGCCGAGGCCCGCCGGGAGGCCGAGCGCATCCGCGACGGCGTGGCCACCGCGCCCGAACCGGACGGATCGGAGCTGTTCACCCACGTCTTCCGGGAGACCACCGAGGAGCTGACCCGGCAGCGCCGCACCTGGCAGGAAGAGGTCGAGCTGTGACCGAGCTGATCGAACGCGCCGACACCGCCGCCGAGGCCCCCGCGGTCGAGCTGTCCATGCAGCAGGCCATCAACCGCGCCCTGCGCGACCTGCTCGCCGAGGACCCCGACGTGCTGGTCTTCGGCGAGGACGTGGGCGCCCTGGGCGGGGTCTTCCGCGTCACCGACGGGCTCCAGAAGGAGTTCGGGGACACGCGTGTCTTCGACACCCCGCTGGCCGAGTCCGCCATCATGGGCATGGCGGTCGGCCTGGCCATGAACGGCTGGCGGCCCGTCCCCGAGCTCCAGTTCGACGGTTTCGCCTACCCCGCGATCGACCAGATCGTCAACCAGGTGGCGCGCATGAACTACCGCACCCGCGGCGCGACCCCCATGCCGATCACCCTGCGCCTGCCCTCCTTCGGCGGCATCCAGGCGCCCGAGCACCACGGCGAGAGCCTGGAGGCGCTCTTCGCCCACACCCCCGGCCTCAAGGTCGCCGCGCCCTCGGACCCCGCCGACGCCTACAGCCTGCTGCTCCAGTCGGTGCGCTCCGACGACCCCGTCGTCTACATGGAGCCCAAGGCCCGCTACTGGGACCGCAGGCCCGTGCGGCTGCGCGAGCCCAGCGAGCCCATCGGCACCAGCCGCATCGTGCGCCCTGGCAGGCACGCCACCCTCATCGCCTGGGGCGCCATGGTGCACCGCTGCGTCCAGGTGGCCGACCTGGCCGCGGAGGACGGCGTGGACCTGGAGGTGCTGGACCTGCGCTGGCTCAAGCCCCTGGACGCCGCCGGGATGGCCGCCTCGGTCGCGCGCACCGGACGGGCCGTGGTCGTGCACGAGGCGCCGCTGACCGCCGGACTCGGCGCGGAGGTGGCCGCCCTGGTCACCGAGCGCTGCTTCCGCGACCTGTCCGCCCCCGTCCAGCGCGTCACCGGGTTCGACGTGCCCTACCCCGCGGGCCCCCTGGAGCCGCAGTACCTGCCGACCATCGACCGCGTCCTGCTCGCGGTGCAACGGACCCTGGAGTACTAGAGCGACCATGGCAGAAGACAACATCACCTTCTCCCTTCCCGACCTGGGCGAGGGGCTGGTCGAGGCGACCGTCCTGGAGTGGCAGGTCGCCGTGGGCGAGGAGATCGAGCGCAACGCCCCCCTGGTGGAGGTGGAGACCACCAAGTCCGCGGTGGTCATCCCCTCGCCCCAGGCGGGCCGGATCGTCCAGCTGCACGCCGAGGAGGACCAGGTGGTCCCGGTCGGCGCGCCCCTGGTGACCTTCGCGGTCCAGTCCTCCGGCGACGCGCCGCGGGCGGGCATCGTGGGCCGCGTCCCCGACGAG
>NZ_QPFC01000595.1:0-4674 GCF_003427465.1 Nocardiopsis sp. TNDT3
GCCCCGGCGGGGCCGCCGCCGGGGTCTCAGCCCTCGTCGTGGCGGCGCAGGTAGCGCTCGAAGTCCCGGGCGATGGCGTCACCGGAGGCCTCCGGCAGGTCGGCGGTGTCCTTGGCCTCCTCCAGACCGCGCACGTACGCCGCGATGTCCTCGTCCTCGGCGGTGAGCTCGTTGACGTTGGACTCCCACGCCACCGCGTCCTCGGGCAGGTCGCCCAGCGGCACCCGCGCGCCCAGGAAGTCCTCCACCCACGCCAGCAGCGCCAGGGAGGCCTTCGGGCACGGCGGCTGGGCGACGTAGTGGGGGATGGCCGCCCACAGCGACGCGGTCTCGATCCCCACCGCGCTGAACGCCTCGTGCACCACGCCCACGATCCCGGTCGGGCCCGAGTAGGTGGTCGCCTCCAGCCCCAGCGCCGAGCCCAGCTCCACGGGCGAGGCCATCCCGGTCACCGGGATCGGCCGGGTGTGCGGGGCGTCCGCCAGCAGCGAACCCAGCATCACCATCCGCGTGACGCCCAGCTCCCGAGCCACGGCCAGCAGGTCGGCGGCGTAGGAGCGCCACCGCATGTTCGGCTCGGGGCCCGTCACCAGCACCACGTCGCGCTCCGACCCCGGCGGCGTCGCCACGCGGACCCGGGTCGTGGGCCACTCGACCTCGCCCACCACGCCGTCCACGATCGACATGCGCGGCCGGGTCACCTGGAAGTCGTAGTAGTCGTCCGGTGCCAGCGCGCACAGCTCGTAGGCGTCCCACTCCCTCGACAGGTGCTCCACGGCCAGGCTGGCCGCCTCACCGGCGTCGTTCCATCCCTCGAACGCCGCCACCATCACGGGATCGACAAGCTCCCGGACGAGCTTGGTCATGTGGCTCCTCCCTGCACGCGAACGGAGTCCACCCTACGTGGTGCCGACCCGCCCGGGGAACCGTTCGGGGGCGCTCGTCCGAGGGCTTCCGGCCGCCACGACGCGGGACACCTGTCTCACCTACTGGAACAGCCGATGGGATAACCTCACAGACAGCGACTGACAAGGACACCGCCGTCCCCGGACGACCGACCCGCCCCGCACCGCGGGTCCGCCCAGTGCCACGCGTCACGGGGACACCAACTGGGCCGCCGCGGTGCTCCGACGTAGAGTTGCCAGATATGAGAGCCAGCCCCACCTTCCGCGAAACGCTGTCCCGCCGTGTGGTCGTGGCGGACGGAGCGATGGGCACCATGCTCCAGGCGCACGATCTCGACCTCGACCAGTTCGAGGGGCACGAGGGATGCAACGACATCCTCAACCTCACCCGTCCCGACATCGTCCGCGACACCCATGCCGCCTTTCTTGCCGTGGGTTCGGACGCCATCGAGACGAACACCTTCTCGGCCAACCTCGGCGGGCTCGCCGAGTACGGCATCGAGGACCGCACCTACGAGATCGCCCACGCCGGAGCGCAGGTGGCCCGCGAGGCCGCCGACGCCTACTCCACCCCCGACCAGCCCCGCTACGTCCTCGGGTCCGTGGGCCCGGGAAACCGGCTGCCCACCCTGGGCCACGCGCCCTACACCCAGCTGCGCGACTACTACGAGCAGTGCGCGCGCGGCCTGATCGACGGCGGATCCGACGCCATCCTCATCGAGACCTGCCAGGACCTGCTCCAGGTCAAGGCCGCCGTGGTGGCCGCCCAGCGCGCCCGCCGCGCCGCGGGCAGGGACGTGCCGATCATCGCCCAGGTGAGCATCGAGACCAACGGCACCATGCTGCTCGGCTCCGAGATCGGCGCCGCGCTGACCTCCCTGGAGCCGCTGGGCGTCGACGTCATCGGCCTCAACTGCTCCACCGGCCCCGCCGAGATGAGCGAGCACCTGCGCTACCTGTCGCACCACTCGCCCATCCCCATCTCCTGCATGCCCAACGCGGGCCTGCCCCAGCTCGGCCCCGACGGCGCCTTCTACGACCTCTCGCCCGCCGAGCTGGCCGACGCCCACGACTCCTTCACCTCCGAGTTCGGACTGAGCCTGGCCGGCGGCTGCTGCGGCACCACCCCCGAGCACCTGCGCCACGTGGTGGAGCGCGTCCAGGGGCGCGGCATCAAGAACCGCAAGCCCCTGGTGGAGGCGGCCTCCTCCTCCCTGTACCAGAGTGTGCCCTTCCGCCAGGACGCCAGCTACCTGGCCGTGGGTGAGCGCACCAACGCCAACGGCTCCAAGAAGTTCCGCGAGGCCATGCTGGAGGGCCGCTGGGACGACTGCGTGGAGATCGCGCGGGACCAGATCCGCGACGGCGCCCACCTGCTCGACCTCAACATCGACTACGTGGGCCGCGACGGGGTCAGCGACATGCGCGAGCTGGCCTCGCGCCTGGCCACCTCCTCCACGCTGCCGATCATGCTCGACTCCACCGAGCCGCCCGTCCTGGAGGCGGGCCTGGAAGCCCTCGGCGGCAGGAGCGTGGTCAACTCCGTCAACTACGAGGACGGCGACGGCCCCGACTCCCGCTTCACCCGCATCATGGGGCTGGTCAAGGAGCACGGCGCCGCCGTCGTGGGCCTGTGCATCGACGAGGAGGGCCAGGCCCGCACCGCCGAGTGGAAGGTGCGCGTCGCCACCCGCCTCATCGAGCAGATCACCGGTGAGTGGGGGCTCAACACCAGCGACATCATGATCGACTGCCTCACCTTCCCCATCACCACGGGGCAGGAGGAGACCCGCCGGGACGGCCTGGAGACGATCAACGCCATCCGCGAGCTCAAGCGGCTCTACCCGGACGTGCAGACCACCCTGGGACTGTCCAACCTGTCCTTCGGCCTCAACCCGGCCGCCCGCATCGTGCTGAACTCGGTGTTCCTGCACGAGGCGGTCCAGGCCGGGCTGGACTCGGCGATCGTGCACGCCTCCAAGATCGTGCCGATCAACCAGATCCCCGAGGAGCAGCGCGAGGTCGCCCTCGACATGGTCTACGACCGGCGCGAGGGCGACTACGACCCCCTCTCGCGGTTCATGGAGATGTTCGAGGGCGTGGACGCCAAGTCCATGAAGGCATCCCGCGCCGAGGAGCTGGCCGCCCTGCCGCTGTGGGAGCGCCTGGAGCGGCGCATCATCGACGGCGAGATGACCGGGATCGAGGCCGACCTCGACGAGGCGCTGGAGTCCAAGCCCGCCCTGGCCATCGTCAACGACACCCTGCTCTCGGGCATGAAGACCGTCGGCGAGCTGTTCGGCTCCGGCCAGATGCAGCTGCCCTTCGTCCTCAAGTCCGCCGAGGTCATGAAGGGCGCCGTCGCCTACCTCGAACCCCACATGGAGAAGAGCGACGACGACGGCAAGGGCCGCATCGTCCTGGCCACCGTCAAGGGCGACGTCCACGACATCGGCAAGAACCTCGTGGACATCATCCTGTCCAACAACGGCTACGACGTGGTCAACATCGGCATCAAGCAGCCGGTGTCGGCGATCCTGGAGGCCGCCGAGGAGCAGCGCGCCGACGTGATCGGCATGTCCGGCCTGCTGGTCAAGTCCACGGTCATCATGAAGGAGAACCTGGAGGAGATGAACTCCAGGGGCCTGTCCGAGCGCTTCCCGGTCCTGCTGGGCGGCGCCGCGCTCACCCGCTCCTACGTGGAGCAGGACCTGGCCGAGGTCTTCGACGGCCACGTGCGCTACGCCAAGGACGCCTTCGAGGGCCTGCGCCTGATGGACGCGTTCATGGCGGTCAAGCGCGGTGACGAGGGCGCCGAGCTGCCCGCCCTGCGCCAGCGCCGGGTCAAGACGGGGGCCAAGCTCAAGGTGAGCGAGCCCGAGGAGGTGCCCGCCCGCAGCGACGTGTCGACCACCAACCGGGTGCCCAAGCCGCCCTTCCTGGGGGACCGGATCAGCAAGGGCATCCCGCTGGCCGACTACGCCGCCTTCCTCGACGAGCGCGCCACCTTCATGGGCCAGTGGGGGCTCAAGGCCGCCCGCGGCGGCGAGGGCCCCAGCTACGAGGAGCTGGTGGAGACCGAGGGCCGCCCCCGGATGCGGATGTGGCTGGACCGCATCCAGACCGACGGCCTGCTGGAGGCGGCCGTGGTGCACGGCCACTTCCCCTGCTACAGCGAGGGCGACGACCTGGTGGTGCTGGACGAGGAGGGCGCCGAGCGCACCCGCTTCACCTTCCCGCGCCAGCGCCGGGACCGCCACCTGTGCCTGTCCGACTTCTTCCGGCCCAAGGAGTCGGGGGAGCTGGACGTGGTGTCCTTCCAGGTGGTGACCGTGGGCTCGGCGATCAGCCGCGCCACCGCCGAGCTGTTCGCCAAGAACGCCTACCGCGACTACCTGGAACTGCACGGGCTGTCGGTGCAGCTGACCGAGGCCCTGGCCGAGTACTGGCACACCCGGGTGCGCGCGGAGCTGGGCTTCGCGGGCGAGGACCCGGCCGAGCTGGACGCGTTCTTCAAGCTCGGCTACCGGGGGGCCCGCTTCTCCCTGGGCTACGGGGCCTGCCCCGACCTGGAGGACCGCGCCAAGATCATGCGCCTGCTGGAGCCCGAGCGGGTGGGCGTGACCCTGTCGGAGGAGTTCCAGCTGGTGCCCGAGCAGGCGACCGACGCGATCGTCGTCCACCACCCGGAGGCGACCTACTTCAACGTCTGACCGGCTCGTCCGAGGCGGACCGCCCGGCGCGGCCCCGTCCCCCGACCGGGGGCGGG
>NZ_QPFC01000596.1:0-6191 GCF_003427465.1 Nocardiopsis sp. TNDT3
GCCCGCCTCCGCTCCCGGGCGGCCCCCGGCACCGGGGGCCGCCGGGGACACCGCGGCCGGGGACACCGCGAGCGCGGATGCCGCTGACGACGCCGCGCGCGCCGAGGCCCCCGCGGGCGAGGACGCCGCTGACACCAGCGGCGGCGCCGCGCGCCCCGCGGCCGGGTCGCCCTACCGGCACGGGCACATCTGGCGGGTGCACGGGGTGAGCATGCTGCTCGGCGTCCCGCAGATCGCGCTGATGACTTACGCCGTCATCTACCTGGTGCAGGAACAGGGGTGGAGCCCGCCCGCCGCGGGCGCGGTCGTCGCGGTGGCGCAGGTGCCCGGGGCGGCCGGGCGGCTGCTGCTGGGCGTCTGGTCCGACCGGACCGGGGACCGGATGCGCCCGGTGCGGTGGCTGGCGGTGGTCTCGGGGGTCTGCCTGGTGCTGCTCGCGGCGCTGCCGGGGGCCTGGGCGTGGACGGCCGTACCGCTGCTCCTGGCCTGCCTGGTCCTGACGATGTGGCACAACGGCCTGACCTTCACCGCCGTCGCCGAGACGGCGGGAACCCCATGGGCGGGGCGGGCCCTGGCCGCGCAGAACTGGCTCCAGGCGGTCAGCACGACCCTGACGCCGGTGCTCATGGCGGCGGTGATCACCCTCGCGGGCCTGCCCTCCGTCTTCGCGGTGAGCGCGCTCTTCTCCGCCGCGGCCGTCGCCGTGGTCCCGGTGGCGCGGGGGCGTCAAGAGAAATGGGGTGTTTGACCGGTTTGTGGCCACTGAGGGCTTGATCATGACGCGTTCATCACATAAGTTCGCTTCCGGCACAGACGTTCGACATTCGTACGATCACTCTCCGTGATGGGGGCTGCTCTCGACAGGGTGGAACACCCCGCCCAGCCCGGTTCCCGGCAACCCCGGGAGGATCCCGGACCGGCAGGAGCGGCCCCGGCGTCGGCGCCCCCCACCGCGACAAGGCAGAACACGAAGCGGGATCCATGACGCGCACCAGTCCCCTGACCTCGTTCCTCGACTACGAGAGGAGCATCGCGCCACCCGGCCACAGCCGGTGGCTCATCCCGCCCGCGGCCCTGGCGGTACACCTGTCCATCGGCCAGGTGTACGCGTTCAGCGTCTTCCGCAACCCGCTGGTCGAGCGGTTCGACACCTCGCTGACCGCGATCGGTGTCATCTTCAGCATCGCCATCGTCATGCTCGGCCTGTCGGCCGCGTTCGGCGGCAAGTGGGTGGAGCGCAACGGCCCGCGCAAGGCGATGTTCGTCTCCGGCCTGTTCTGGTCCGGCGGGTTCGCGGTCGCCGCGCTCGGCGTGGCGACCGGCCAGCTCTGGCTGGTCTACCTCGGCTACGGCTTCCTCGGCGGGCTCGGTCTGGGCATCGGCTACATCTCGCCGGTCTCCACCCTCATCAAGTGGTTCCCCGACCGGCCCGGCCTGGCCACGGGCATCGCGATCATGGGCTTCGGCGGCGGCGCGCTCATCGCCTCGCCGCTGTCCTCCGAACTCCTCAACCGCTACGCCGACACCCCCGCGGACGCTATCGCGCCCGCGTTCCTCACCCTGGGCGCGGTCTACTTCGTGGTCATGATGCTGGGCGCCTTCACCGTGCGCGTCCCCCCGGCCGGCTGGCGGCCCCCGGGGGCCGCCGCCGAGGAGCCGAAGGGCGCCTCCGCCGGCGTGTCCCCGGCGCTGGAGGGGGTGTCGGTGGAGACCGCCGTGCGCACCCCGCAGTTCTGGCTCCTGTGGACCGTGCTCTTCTGCAACGTCACGGCGGGGATCGGGATCCTGGAGCAGGCCTCGCCCATGGTGCAGGAGTTCTTCACCGGGGTCGGCCCGGCCGAGGCGGCGGGTTACGTCGGCTTCCTCTCCCTGTGCAACATGCTCGGGCGGCTCGTGTGGTCCTCGGCCTCCGACGCGATCGGCCGCAAGCGCGTCTACATCGGCTACCTCGGCCTGGGCGGGCTCCTCTACCTGCTGATCGCCGTCGCCGGAACCAGTTCGATCGTGCTGTTCGTGGCGCTGACCGGCATCATCCTGTCCTTCTACGGCGGCGGCTTCTCCACGGTGCCCGCCTACCTGAAGGACCTGTTCGGCACCTTCAACGTGGGCGCCGTCCACGGCAGGCTCCTCACCGCCTGGTCGCTGGCCGGGGTCGCCGGGCCGATGATCGTCAACGTCATCGCCGACGCCCAGCTGGCCGCCGGACGCGACGGGGCCGAGCTCTACGGGCTCTCCCTCTACGTCATGGTCGGCGTCATGGCCGTGGGCTTCCTCGCGAACATGCTGGTCCGGCCCCTGCCCGAGCGGGTCCACCAGCGCGACCGCGAACGCGTCGCCGGGCGGAGCTGAGCCCGGATCCGGGGGCGGGGCCGCGACGGGCCCCGCCCCCCGAAACCCCACACACGCCTCACCGGTCACCGATGAAGGGCCACACATGTCAGGCAACCGGACCACCAACGCCTCCGCCGTCACCGCGATCCTGCTGTGGGTGATCGTGCTCGCCGCCCTGGCCTACGGGGTGGCGCAGACCGCGGTGGACGCCGCGGCGCTCTTCGCCTCCTGAGGGCCGACGCCGCCCGCCCGTTCCCACCAGGCGGTACACCGCCGCATCGGCGCGCCCGCCGCCCCGCCCCAGGGGGAAGCGCTGGGCGCGCCGAGGACAACCCGCTCGACCACGGGCCATCCCCCGCCGCCGGGGCTCGGGGGATCCGCCGGTCCTCGGCGGCCTGCGCCGTTACCTCGACGGCCCCGGAAGGGCCTTCCGGAGAGGCCCCGAACGGGCGACCCGCCTCAGGCCCCGCCCGCGCTCTCGCCCTTGGCCCAAGCGGTGACCAGCCTCTGGGCGTCGGGTCGGCGCGGCATGGCCACGATGAGCAGGTCGTTCTCGCGGATCCGGGTGTGCGCCGAGGGCACCAGCACCCGCTTGCCCCGCAGGATCGTGGTGACCAGGCCGTGCGGCGGTTCCAGTTCCCCGAGCCGCCTGCCCACGATGTGGAGCCCCGGCGCCGCGCGCACCTCGATCAGCTCGGTGCCCAGGTCGCTGATGGGCACGTCCGCCACCACGGGTTCGAGCGAGTGCCCGCCCCGGGTCAGCCCCAGCAGGCCCGCGGCGGTGCGGATGCTGGTGCCCTGCACCGCCGCGGAGACCAGCACGACGAAGAAGACGATGTCGAAGACCAGGGCGCCGTCGGGGTACCCGGCCACGAAGGGGAACGTGGCCAGCACGATCGGCACGGCCCCGCGCAGCCCCACCCAGCTGACGAAGGCGATCTCCCGCCACGTGTAGTCGAACCACACCAGGCACAGAGCCACCGTCACCGGTCGGGCCACCAGCACCAGGACGGCGCTGACGGCCAGCCCCGAGAGCGCCACCCCCGGCAGGTCGGAGGGGAAGACCAGCATCCCCAGCAGCAGGAACAGCCCCACCTCGGCGGTGCTGGAAAGCCCCTCGTGGAAGGTCCGGATGCCCCGCCGGCGCAGGGGAGCGCGGGCGCCCACGACCAGCCCGGTGACGTAGACCGCCAGGAAGCCCGAGGCGCCCGCCAGCGCCGCGGCGCCGTAGGAGACCCCGGCCACGCCCAGCGCCAGCACCGGGTAGACTCCCGCCGGTCCCAGGTTGATCCGGGTCAGCAGCCAGCTTCCGGCCAGCCCCGCCACGGCGCCCACGGCCAGGCCCCCGACCAGCTGCATGAGGGCGAACAGCGCCCACTCGGCCGGCGACGGCGTGTCCCGCCAGGTGGCGATGAGTCCGATGGTGAGCAGGATGGCGATCGGGTCGTTGGCGCCGGACTCCACCTCCAGCAGGGAGGCGACCTTGCGGGGCAGCGGGGCCCTCCGTAGCATGGCGAACACCGCCGCGGCGTCGGTGGGGGCCACGACCGCGCCGATGAGCAGGGCGGTCAGGGGGCGCACGTCCAGCAGCAGGTACGTGCCCGCCGCCAGGATCAGCGCCGTGCCCGCCACCGCCACCGTGGCCAGCGCGAACCCGGGCGCGGCGGCGCGCCGCAGGTCCCCGGGCTTGGTCGTCAGGCCGCCCTCGAAGAGGATGAGGATCAGTCCGACGGTCCCGCCGATCTGGGCGATCTCGGGGTTGTCCAGGCGGATCAGCCCGAGCCCGTCGTCGGCGATGAACATGCCCAGCGCCAGGAACAGCAGCAGGCCGGGCAGCCGGATGCGGTTGGCGAAGCCCGAGGCCAGGATCGCCGCCACCAGCAGGAGCCCGGCCGCCAGGATCCACCCGTCGGCGGGCAGGTGCACTGTCATGGTCCCCCCGTCGTCGGCTCCGGGACGCGGTGGAGGGGGGGAGTGCCGATGGCCGCCGGTGGTGAGGACGGCACCGCACGGGCCCCCGCCCGCTCCATCACCCGGTTCCTGGTGCCCCTGGACGGCACCGCCGGTGCGGCGGCCGCCCTGGGCCCCGCGCTGCGCGCCGCCCGCGTCCTGCGGGTCCCCCTGGAACTGCTGACCGTGCGCGACCGCGTGAACCGCGCGTGGGCCGAGGACGTCGACGCGGTCGCCGCGGGCCTGGACTACGACCGCGTCGAGGTGTCCATGGTCGGCTCCGGCTGGCCGGGGGACGTGATCGTCGACACGGTCGCCGAGCAGCCCGGAACGGTCGTGTGCATGGCCACCCACGACCGGGACCGGTTCTCACGCCTGGTGGCGGGCAGCGTCACCGGACACGTGTTGCGCCAGGCCGCAGCCCCGGTGCTCATGATAGGTCCCGGATACCTGTGTGACGAGGGAGGCGGGGCCGGTGGCCGCGCCCTCGTGTGCCTGGACGGCGGTTCCCGCGACGCCGACACCCTCGCCCTGGGACAGGGGTGGGCCCGCCAGCTCGGACTGGAGGTGGAGCTGGTGCACGTGGCCTCGCCCGGCGGGGCGGCCGTGGCCGAGGCGCGGCTGTCGGGGGCCGCGCGGAGGCTGGAGGCGGACGGCCTGGCGGTGCGGACGACCGTGCTGACCGGCGCCGACCCGGCGGGCGACATCACCGGGCTGCTCCACCGCCGCCCCGGCGCCCTGGCGGTGCTCGCCAGCCGCGCCCGGGCGGGGATTCCCAAACTCGTCCTGGGCAGCGTCAGCTCGCGGATCCTCGCGGTCAGCCCCCGCCCCGTCCTCCTCACGCGCTCCTCCTGAGACGGGCACCCGGCGGGCTGGCCGGAAGCGTTACCGGTGTTCCCCGAGGGGTCCTGGCCCCGGTGGTCTCGTACCCGTGGCTGGTCCCGGCCGCCCGACCCCGCCGCGAGGTGCGAGGTCGCGGTGTGTCAGTCCGCGGCCAGAGTCTGGCGGTAGTGCGCGATGAGCGCCTCGTCGGGACCGGCCTGCGTCCGCTCCGCGCGTCCGTCCAGCACGGCGGCGAGCGCGCGCAGGCACAGGTCCCACCCGGCCGCGGTGTTGGCCGTCCAGGCCGGGTCGGCGACGGTGTTGGACAGGCGCAGCACGCACCCGTCGCCGTCCTCCTCCAGGGTCCAGCGCAGGTCCTCGCCGTCCCAGTGGAAGGCCAGGACGTGCGGCGGCGCGAACTCGGTGATCGGCGCGGTCTCCGGTTCCTCTCCGGGGAAGGTGAACGTGAGCGCGCCGCCCTCGCGCGCGTCGATCGCCACCCGGCAGGGGAACCACCGGCTGAGCGCCTCGTCGGTGGTCAGCGCGGCCCAGACGGTCGGCAGCGGGTGCGGGTAGCGGCGGGTGAAGCGCAGTACGGGTGCGCCCGGCGTGCTCGTGTCGACGCGGACCTCGGTGCTCATGGCTGCCGCCCCTCCTGTGGATGCGTGGAGTCCAGGTAGTCGCCCAGTTCGTCCAGCCGGTCCGTCCAGAACGCCCGGTAGGGGCGCAGCCAGTCGTCCAGGTCGCGCAGCGCCTCGGCCCGCAGGCGGTAGCGCCGCCCCTGCCGCTCGGCGGTCTCGGAGACCAGTCCGGCGGTGCGCAGCACGCGCAGGTGCTTGGAGACGTTGGGCTGGCTCATGCCCAGTCCGGCGACCAGCTCCTTGACGAGCAGGCCCTCGCCGCGGCGCAGCGCGTCCAGGATGCGGCGCCTGCTGGGCTCGGCCAGGACGGCGAACAGATCGGGCATACACCGAGTATGCCTATACGGTTATATAACTGTCAAGACATAAAGGGCGGGGTGCGTGCTCCAGGTGGTGGCGGATGTCCAGGTCCCCCGCCCGCTCCCCGGCGGGGCGGTCTCCGGGGAG
>NZ_QPFC01000059.1:0-6452 GCF_003427465.1 Nocardiopsis sp. TNDT3
CTCGGTGGTCGATCCGCTGGCGGTGGACGTCACCCTCGCCTCCGACGTCACCGGGCGCATCGACCCCCGCGCGGTGGGGCCGTTCGCGCTGCCGGAGACGGAGCGGATCCGGCTGGCCGAGATCGCGGAGAACACCGCCGACTGCCTGCGCGACCTGTACGGGTTCACGGTGGAGGTGGAGGCCGGGCCGAGCGGACGCCCCGCCGTCACCGTGGCCCAGGCGAACCGGTACGCGTGGCTGGACTGCGGGCTGGAGAGGCTGGAGGAGCCGACCGACGGCGAGCGGGAGGCGCTGGAGGAGCTGAACGGCCTGGTCAGGACCTGCCTGGGTGTGGAGGCTCCCGAGGACGCGGAGGCGGAGTACCGGATGGACGGGGCCCTCGGGGTTCCCGTGGCGCTGCCCTACGGTGCGCCCGAGGATCCCACGGGGTTCGCGACGGACTCCGGGGGCTTCGCGGACGAGGCCCGCGCTCCGCGCGATCCCTCGGCGCCCGGGGAGGAGGCGGTCGCTCCCGGGGAGGTGCCGGACGACCCCGGCGGCGAGGAACCCGTGCCCGTGGAACCGTCCGAGGAGGTCCGGGACCCGGCCGGGGGCTCGGGCGAGCCTCCCGTTCAGGACGGACCGGCGCCGGTGGAGCAGTCGCCGTGGTCCCCGGAACCCGCGGAGGACCAGCCCCCGGGAACGGTTTCCGAGGAGACGGGCGGCTGGGGGTCCGGGGCGCCTCCCGAGCCGCCGCGCTTCGACGCGCGCACCTCCGCGTGCCTGGACTCCGCCCGGCGCGAGCAGCTGGACCCCTACGTGGCCCCGGCGGCGCTGCTGTTCACCGACGACCCCGAGGCGGAGGCGTCGGGCGTCGTGCCGCTGACCGGCGAGGGCCTGGTTCGGGTGTTCGGCGTGGTGCTGCTGGTACTGGTGCTGACGGTGGTGGTGAGCGTGGCGGTGTCCACGCGGCTCGTCCGCCCGGTGCGCGCGCTCACCGACGCGGTGCGGCGGATGCGGGAGGGGCGGGGGGACTCGCGGGTGGAGGTGCGCGACTCCGGTGAGCTGGGCCAGCTGGCGGACGCGTTCAACGAGATGGCCGAGCACCTGGAGCGGTTGGAGAAGCAGCGCCGGGCGATGGTCAGCGACGTCTCGCACGAACTGCGGACGCCGCTGAGCAACCTGCGCGGCTGGCTGGAGGCGGCCCAGGACGGGGTAGCCGACCTGGACCGGGAGCGGATGGGGATGCTGGTCGGCGAGACGCTGCTGCTCCAGGACATCGTCGACGACCTCCAGGACCTGGCGCTGGCGGACGCGGGCAAGCTGCGGCTGTCCCCGGAGCCGGTGGACGCCGGGGCGCTCGTGGAGCAGGTGGTGGACAGCCAGCGGCTGAGGGCCGCCGGGGCCGGACTGCGGCTGGTGGCGGAGGCCGGGGACGAGGCCGGGCATGAGGCCGGGGACGTGGTAGTCGTCGCCGACCGGACCCGGCTGGTGCAGGTGGTCGGGAACCTGCTGGGGAACGCGCTGCGGCACACCCCGGCGCCCGGAACGGTGACCGTGCGGGCGCGCCGCTCGGGCGGGGAGGCGGTCGTCGAGGTGGCCGACACCGGTGTGGGCATCCCGGCGGAGGACCTGCCGCACGTGTTCGACCGGTTCTGGCGGGCGGACAAGTCGCGCAACCGGCGTACGGGAGGGAGCGGGCTGGGGCTGGCCATCGTGCGCAACCTGGTGGAGCTGCACGGAGGGTCGGTGGCGGTGGAGAGCGTCGTCGGTGAGGGGACGACGTTCACGGTGCGGCTGCCGTTGGAGGGACCGCGAGGGGCGGAGGAACCGGAGTGGCCCGAGGGATCGGAGTGGTTGTCGGAGGACTGAGGGCGACCGGGCCTCCGGCCGCCGGGGCCGGAAGGCGGAGCCCAGCGCGGCAGCCGGTGACGGTGGACCGTACATGGAAACGCGTGCCCGGCCGAAGGCGGCCACGCCGCGCCCGGAATGCCCTGTCTCGTCTAGGATTCGGACAGACGCGGCACCGGCCCGACCGCGCTTCCCCCTGCCCCGGGCCCGTGGAGGATGCGTGCACCAGCCCCCCAACGTCCGCCGCCCGAGTTACACGGACCTGTACGGCCCGGGGTTCGGCGCGATGATGGTCTGCTGGATCACGTCCTCCCTGCTCCTCGTCATTCTTGTGGTGGTGAAGGGCCTCCATGCCGTCATGGGGGATCTCGTCTGGTTCGGCGTGGATTCCACCTGGGCGGACGCCGCCGCAACCTTCTCCGACACACTCGGGACCGCCTTGTTGGTCCCTCTTCCCCTGCTCAACGTCCTCGCTCTGTTTCTCACCGCCTCCTTGGACGCGGTGCACCCGAAGAACCTGCCTCCATGGACAACGCGCGAACAACTGCGTGAGGCGCGGGTCCTGTCGAACAACGCCGTCATGGGCGGTGACCCCTGGACGAACTTCCTCGCGCGTGTCCACGCCGGAGTGCACCTCAGGTCCTTCGGTTGGGTGTTGCCCCGTTGGGGGCTGGTCAGCTATCTCGTCCTGAACGGGCTGATGACCGGCAACGGTGTGTTCCTGCTCGTTCTAGGGTTCCGGCACGAGGACCCCGCCCTCATAGCGATAGGTCTGAACAACATTTCGCTCTTCGCCGGGTTCGCCGTCTTCGCTCTGGCTCTCAGGGCTCGGCGCCAGCACATGCGCGCCTTCTGCGACCTCTACGACGCGGCCCAGAGACGGACGGTCCGATGAACCAGCAGCGTCCTCCCCTGTTCCTCCGTATCCGTGCCTACGCCCACCGGGACCCGCGCGGTTACGCGATCCGTGCTGGCCTCGTCGGCGGCCTCTTCTTCGGTGCTGTCACGGGGCTCTTCTGGGCCCTCTTCCTCCGGTCCGTCGGGGACAGCGCCGTGTGGGCCCTTCCGTTCGGGGCGGTTTCGGGAGCCTTCTTCGGCGTTTTCATAACCGTGGTCATCGTCAGATCGCTTCCTTCGACCCCTCTGCCTCCGGGCACCGACCGGGCGGGGATGCGCGAGGCCGCGCGGCTGGTCCGCGGCGGAGTCCCCGGCACCGATCCCCTGATCAACCAGATCGCCCGACACCAGGCCGAGGCGGTTCTGCGACAGCAGTACTGGCCGAAGACCATGTCCGCCATCTTCGGCATGGGACTGGCGCTGAACCTGTGGTCGGCAACGATGAGCACCACCGGCCCCGGGCTCTGGGGCAACGTCGTGGGCCTCGTGGTGTTCCCCCTCATGCTGTTCGTTGCGATGCCGCTCACCGCACGCCAACGCAGACGGGCCAGGGCCTTCCTCACCGTGTTGGAGGAAGGCCCGGGCCCGAACCCGGACGACGGAAAGACGAACCGATGAACCAGCAGCGTCCTTCCCTCTCCTACCGCTTGCGTCTGTACGCCCACCAGAACCCGCAGCGGTACGCGGTTCGCTCCGGGGTCTTCGGCGGCATCTTCTTCGGCTGCTTCACGGCGCTCTTCTTCGCGTTCTTCCTTCTGGTCGTCGGGAGCAGCGCGCTGTGGGCCTTGTTGATCGGTGGTCTCTCGGGAATCGTCTTCGGGCTGGTCATGGGGGTGTTCGCCAGGCGGATGATTCCCGAGGAGCTTCTCCCGGACGTCAGCAACGCCCGCTTGCGCGCGGCCGGTCGGCTGGTTCGCAGCGGGGTTCCCGGAGCCGATCCTGAGATCAACCAGATCGCCCGGCACCAGGCCAAGGCGGTCCTGAGAGCGCCCTACTGGCCGAAGACCATGGTTGCGCTCTTCGGTCTGGGCTTCGCGTTGAACCTGGGGGTGGCGTTCACCGATCCCGGACCTTTGACCTGGGCCCGCGTCGTGAACCTCGCTGTGCCCGCCCTCGCGTTGTTCGTGCTGGCGCCGCTCATCGTCCGCAACCGCAGGCGGGCCCGGGCCTTCCTCGCCGCGTTGGAGGAGGACCCGGGCCCGCGCCCGGACGCCTGAGCCCTCAGCGGCCGAGCGCCCGGAACCGCCGTACGCACAGCGGGAAGAAGACCGCTGTGAGCACCAGCGGCCAGACCACGGCCATGAGCACCGCGTTCTGCGCGATCCAGCTCTCCCCGCCCCACCCCGGGTTGCCGAACAGCTCCCGGGTGGCGGCGACCGTGGACGACAGCGGGTTCCAGTCCGCGACCGCGCCCAGCCACACCGGCATGGACGCCGTCGCCACGAAGGCGTTGGACAGGAAGCCCAGCGGGAACTCCAGCATGTGCACGGCCGTGACGGCGCCCTCGCCCCGCACGGCCAGGCCCACGTAGACGCCCACCCACACCAGCGAGAAGCGCAGCAGCAGGAGCAGCCCGATCCCGGCGGCGGCCTCACCGATGCCGCCGTTCCACTGCCACCCCACCAGCAGACCGCACAGGACCAGCAGGACCAGGGTGATCGCCGACCGGAGCATGTCCGCCGCGCACCGGCCCACCACGACGGCCGAGGGCGCCATGGGCATGGAGCGGAACCGGTCGGTGACCCCGCGCGCGGCGTCCTGGGACACGGCGGTGACCGTCTCGCCCACCCCGAAGACCATCGCCATGGCGAACATGCCGGGCATCAGGAACTCCCGGTAGTCCCCGCCGCCGGGCACGGTCATCGCCCCGCCGAACAGGAACCCGAACATCAGCACCATGACCACGGGGAACAGCAGTCCCGCGACGAGCTGACCGGGCTGGCGCAGCCAGTGCACGACGTCGCGCCGGGCGATGGTCCACCCGTCCGCCAGCGCCCAGCGCAGCCGGTCGGCGGGCGCGGACACCGCGCCCTGGATGACGGTGTCGTTCATCGGCTCTCCCCCACTCGGTCGTCGCTGTCCTCGTGCTCTCCGCGCTCGCCGTGGTCCCCGCGGTCACCGCGGTCACCGCGTTCCCCGCGAACGTCGTGACCGTCACCGCCACCGGCGTCGCGGTCACCTCCGTCACTGACGTCACGGCCGCCACCGTCGTCACTGACGTCACCGCCGTTACCGGCTTCACCGACGCCCTCACGGCCAAGGCGGTCCCCGTGGCCATCGCGGTCGCCGCGGTCGCCTCGGTCCTCATGACCGCCGGTCAGATGCAGGAAGACCTCGTCCAGGGTCGGACGGCGCAGCGCGACGTCCTCCACCTCGATCCCCTCCTCCTCCAGCGCCCTCACCACCTCGGTGAGGGCCACGACCCGGTTCCGAACACCGACGCCGATCCGACGCGCGTCGGCCTCGACCTCGGGCCGCTCTCCGCTCACCCGGCCGATGAGGGCGGTGGCCCGGTCCAGCGCGGCGACGTCGTGGAGCACCACGTCGAGCCGGTCGCCGCCCAGCTGGGACTTGAGCTCCTCCGGCGTGCCCTCGGCGACGACGCGGCCGGAGTCGACCACCGAGATCCGGTCCGCCAGTTGGTCGGCCTCCTCCAGGTACTGGGTGGTGAGCAGCACCGTGGTGTCGCCCGCCACCAGGGCGCGGACGGCGTTCCACACCTCGTTGCGGCCCCGGGGGTCGAGTCCGACGGTGGGCTCGTCCAGGAACAGCACGGGCGGGGACAGGATCATGCTCGCGGCCAGGTCCAGGCGTCGGCGCATGCCGCCGGAGTAGGCACTGACCGGCTTGCGTCCGGTGTCGGCCAGGCGGAAGCGTTCCAGCAGCTCGTCGGCCCGCACGGCGGCGCGCCGGGCGCCCAGGTGGTAGAGGCGGCCGAACATCTCCAGGTTCTGCCGTCCGCTGAGCACCTCGTCCACGGCGGCGTTCTGGCCCACCAGTCCGATGCTCCGGCGGACCGCGTCCCCCTGGGAGGCCACGTCGTATCCGGCGACGCGCGCGGTGCCCTCGTCCGCGCGCAGCAGCGTGGCCAGGACGCGTACGGCGGTGGTCTTGCCCGCGCCGTTGGGGCCGAGCAGCCCGCACACGCTGCCCGCGGGCACGTCCAGGTCGAACCCGCGCAGCGCCCAGCTCTTCCCGTAGCGCTTGCCCAGACCGCGCGCGGTGATCGCGCCTCCGGTCGTGTTCACAGCGTTCCCCTCTCCACGCTTGTCGTACGCCGTACAGTACGGCCTACGATCCAGGGAACACAAGGGGATCGGAGATAATTCCGTACGGCGTACAGAATCTTTTTTCCGGGTCGGACACGCGGTGTCGGCTCCACCGTGTGCGCGGGTTCAGGTGGTGGGCGGCTGATCGATCCAGAGCAGTCGGCGGACCTCGGCCGGGTCGAAGCGGAGGTGGCCGCCGGGGGTGCGCACCACGGGGATGCGCCCCTGTGCGGCCCACCGGTTCACGGTCCTGGGGTTGACCCTGAACATGTCGCCCACCTCGGCCACGGTGAGCAGGTAAACGGGCAGGTCGGCATGGGATGCGTGGGGCTTGCGGGGTGCGTGGGGTGTGTTGGGCACGGTTGTCCTTCGTCGGGGGTGGAGGCGGGGCGAGAAGCAGGAGGTGACAGGAGGTGAAGGGTGGAGGGTCGGGGGGGGGGGGGGGGGGGGGGGGG
>NZ_QPFC01000597.1:0-2173 GCF_003427465.1 Nocardiopsis sp. TNDT3
CGGCAGGTGGTTCGCCCTGCTGGTCCTCGCCGGAGGGATCGCGGGCCTGGCCGCCCCCGGGCAGGCCGCCCTCCTCGCCCCCTACATCTCCCTGCTGCTCGGGGTGATCATGTTCGGCATGGGGCTCACCATGCGCCCCGTGGACTTCGCGATCGTGGCCAGACATCCCAAGGCCGTCGTCCTCGGCGTCCTGGCCCAGTACACGGTCATGCCGCTGCTGGGCTGGGGGATCGCCCACCTCCTCAACCTGCCGCCGCTGCTCGTGGTGGGCATGATCCTGGTCGGCTCCTCCCCCGGCGGCACCGCCTCCAACGTCATCGTCTACCTCGCCCGCGGCGACGTGGCCCTGTCGGTGGCGATGACCTCGATCTCCACCCTGCTCGCCCCGGTGCTGACCCCGCTCCTGGTCCTGGCCCTGGCCGGTTCCACCCTGCCCGTCGCCGCCGGCGACCTGTTCGTCTCCATCCTCCAGGTCGTCCTGGTCCCGGTCCTGGCCGGACTGCTGCTGCGCATGGCCGCGCGACGGTTCGTGGAGAGGGTCCTGCCCGTCCTGCCGCTGGTGTCCGTCCTCGGCATCGTCGTCGTGGTCGCCGCGGTGGTGGGCGCCAACGCCGACGCCGTGCTCTCCTCCGGCCTCCTGGTCGCCCTGGCCGTGGTGCTGCACAACTCCCTGGGCCTGACGCTCGGCTACCTGCTCGGCGTGGTCACCAAGCTGCCCGAGACCGCCCGCCGCGCGGTCAGCGTCGAGGTGGGGATGCAGAACTCCGGTCTCGCCGCGGCCCTGGCGACCGCCCACTTCGCCCCGCTCGCCGCCCTGCCCGGCGCCCTGTTCTCGGTCTGGCACAACATCTCCGGCGCGCTCGTGGCCACCTACTGGGCCCGCCGCCCGCCCGCGGACGTCCCGGCCGAGTCCGAGCCGACGGGGAGCGGCACGGAGGGCTCGACCGGGGCCTGAGCCCGCACCCCGTCCGACTTGCCCCGGCCCGAGGACGCCGCCTCGCGCCGGGGCCGTTGTCCCGGTGGCCGGGTCGCCGCCAGCCCTCGGCCAAGGCCTCCTCCCGCCCGCGTCCTCCTCCTCGCCACCCGCGCCCGCTCCGGGCGCGGCCACATCGGGGACGCGGCGAGCGCCGCCCCGGTTCGCCCCGGGACCGTGTGCTCCCGCCTCACCGACCGAACCGGTTACCCGGGCACAACACGGTTCACACGTGCGGTCCCTGGCCTGAACCGGACGCCTCTCTTCGCGTGATCGGATCACCGCACAAGGCGACGGCTGGCAGGCTGGTGCCCATGCCCGAGCGACACCGTCGGTTCCTGCGCCCCTGCTCCGGACTCCTCGCACTCGCACTCACCGCCGCGCTGGGAAACCCCCACGTCCTCCTTTCGCCGTGCGCTCCTCCCGCGCACACCACGCCCGTCACCGCACCCGCCGCGGAGGCCGACCCGCGCCGCAAAGCCCTCCGCGACCGCGTGCGCGGCCGCTGCCCGCGCCCCCGCAGGCCCGAACGCGGGATCATCCCGCACCCCCGCTGCTCCTACGACTGACGCCCGCGCCCCCTTCGCAGGGGTCTCACGGTCTCGGGGGCGCGCCCCGGCGCAGCCACGCCCTCCTCAGAAGCGCGGTGCCCAGGGCCAACGCGCCCTGGGCGAACACCAGACCCAGTCCGAGGAAGAAGAGGTTGACGAGGACGAACACGAGGACCGATGTGGCGACGCCGCTCCCGAACCCCGCGCCCGCGTAGGCGCGGTCCTGCTCCGTGGTCACCATCCAGGACGGCTCACCGGGGACGAGGCGGGCCGCCTCCACGCGCCCCGCCTCGCAGGGTCCCGACAGGTACAGGTGGACGCCGGTCCGCACGGGGCCGCCGTCCGCGGAGCGGAAGACACCCAGGCACAGCGAGCCTCCCTCCGGGAGGGGCACCGACTCGGTGACCTCAAGGACGCCCTCCTGCCCGGTCCAGCCGTAGGCGGCTCCCAGAGCCCGCAGCTCATGGCCTGAGAACCGAACCGACACCGGGATGAACGCGCAGGCCAGCGCGGCGCTGGCCAGGAACACGACGAACGCCCTCCCCGGTGACAGAAGTCCGATGTCTCCCGACCAAGCCCTCCGCCAGCCCATGCGCCCCTCCCCGCCGCCTCCGGTCCGCCCGGACACGGCCACCCCTTCGGACGCGGG
>NZ_QPFC01000598.1:0-6543 GCF_003427465.1 Nocardiopsis sp. TNDT3
CGGCGGGAGGGGGGATCCGCGCCTCGGCGCGGACACTAGGGTGTGGCGCCATGCTCACACTGCACCTGGAGACCCCGCGTATCAGGTTCGGTCCCATCGCCCCGGAGAAGGTCGGAGAACTCTACGACCTCCTCGTGGAACTGGGCCTGGAAAGCCTTCCGTCACGAGACGCCTTCATCGAGTCCTACCACTCGGTGGCCAAGCGCTTCGTCGACGTATTCGAGATCCAATTCCGCAGTACGGGCGAGGTCCTCGGTTTCGCGTCGATTCGCGAACACGATCCGGCGGGGCACGTGAAACTGGGCATCTTCATGCGCACGGACCGTCTTCCCGTGGGTGTGGGGGCCGAGTCCATGATGATGCTCGTCAACTACGCCTTCGCCCACTGGGATTACCTGCGGAAGGTATACGTTCTGACGACGGACGCGAGTCTGGGGAAATTCGGTTCGGCGCTCGCCACCACCCCCCGGGAGGCGTCCCTCCCCCGGCACGTCTACTTCCAGGGCCGTTTGTGGGACCTGCACTTCTACTCGGTCTCCCGCGCCGCCTGGACCGCCAAGGGGGCGCCCATCCTCGACCGGATCGCGCGCGGACCGCGTTCGAGACGGTCCGAGGGCCCGGACCGCGGCTGAGCCGCCGCCCGCGAGCCGGACGCAGCACCCGCCACACCGCCCATCCCGGAGGGAAGCCCCCATGCTCGACCTGGTCGAGATGTACACGCTCGCGGACCCGTTGTTCTTCGAGGAGCCGAGCAGGCTCACGGACGACTCCCCCAACGCCCTCGTGGCCCCGGCGGACCTCTCCGTCACGAGGCTGGACCCGCCCCCGGGTTGGCGGCGCGAGCGCGACGGCCTGTGGCACGTCGTCTCCCCGGAGGCTCCGGACCTGCCCGAGCAGGGATGGAAGATCCACGTCTCGGCGACCGTGGACAACGCGGACGCGGTCTGCCGCGAGGTGTGGGACCACTGCACGGAGCACGGCCTGGTGTTCAAGTACCTGCTGAACAGGAACATCCTGGTCGCGGCCAACACCAAGTACGCCCCCCGGGCCTCCAGCGGCAAGCTGCTCACCGTCTACCCCCGCGACGAGGAGGAGCTGGAACGGACCCTGCACGCGCTCTCCGCGCGCGTGGGAGGGCAGCCGGGCCCCTACGTCCTGAGCGACCTGCGGTGGGACCGGGGGCCCCTGCACGTCAGATACGGCGCCTTCCGCCAGATGTGGTGCCTCGACGAGCACGGTTCCCGGGTCCCGGCGCTGCGCGGCCCCGACGGAGCGCTGGTGCCGGACCGCCGGCTGCCCTCGTTCACCCCGCCTCCCTGGGTGGTGCTCCCCTCCTTCCTCCAGCCGCACCTCGACGCCCGCTCCACCGGGGAGCGCGTGCCCTACCTCATCGACAGGGCCCTGCACTTCTCCAACGGCGGAGGGATCTACCTGGGACGCCGCGAGGAGGACGGGACCCGGGTCGTGCTCAAGGAGGCCCGTCCCCACGCCGGGCTCGACCGCGAGCTGCGCGACGCGGTGTCCCGCCAGACACGGGAGGAGGAGAACCTGCGGCGTCTGGACGGGGTGCCCGGCGTGCCCCGGTTCCTGGACAGCTTCACCCTGGGCGGCCACCGCTTCCTGGTCCAGGAGTACAAGGAGGGCCGGACCCTGGGCTCCTGGTGCGCCGTGCACCACCCCGGCGTCACCGAGGCGTACGCCGACGCGGACTCCCTCGCCGCCTTCACCGGGCGCGCCCTGCGCATCCTGGGCCGGTTGGAGGCCATCCTCGACGCCGTCCACGACCGCGGCCTGGTCTTCGCGGACCTGCACGCCAACAACGTGCTGGTGGACGAGGACGACGAGGTCTGCCTGATCGACTACGAACTGGCCTTCGACGCGAAGAGGGAGGGGCACCGGGCGCCGCTCGGAGCCCCCGGGTTCGCCAGCGCCGACCGGGTCGGCACCGCGGTCGACCGGTACGCCCTGGCCGCGACCCGCCTGTCGGTCTTCCTGCCCTTCTCCCGGATCACCGCCCTGTCTCCGCACAAGGCCGCGGAGCTGGTGGACGTGCTCCGCGAGCTCTACCCCGTCCCCCGCGAGTGGGCCGACGAGATCGAGCGCGAACTGGTCCCGGAGCGCCCGGAGGAGGCCCCCGGGCGCCCGCCCGTGTCCCTCGGCTCCGTCGCGGCGGGCATCACCGCCTCCGCGACCCCGGAGCGGACCGACCGGCTGTTCCCCGGGGACCTCCAGCAGTTCCTCTCCGGCGGTTACGGCGTGGCCCACGGCGCGGCCGGTGTCCTGTGGGCGCTGGAGCGCGCGGGCGGGGACCGCTTCCCGGAGCACGAGGAGTGGCTGGTCTCCGCCGCGCGGCGGCTGCGCTCCCCCGGCCAGGGCTTCTACGACGGCGTCAGCGGCCTGGCCTACGTCCTGGACCACCTCGGCCACCGCGACGAGGCCGACGACCTGCTGGAGCGCCACGCCGGGGACGAGTGCGGCGGGATCTCCCTCTTCTCCGGCATGGCGGGCGTGTGCGCCGCGCTGGTCCACCTCTCCCGGGGCGGCGCGGGCGACGCGCGCATGACCCGCGCCCTCGCCCTGGGCGGGCGGCTCTCGGAGGCGGTCGCGGAGGCGGAGGCGGCCACGGAGCCCCCGAGGCCCGGACGCGCGGGGCTCATGCGGGGATGGAGCGGCGTGGCCCTGGCCCTGCTGAACCTGTACCGGGCGACGGGGGACGGCCTCTGGCTCGACACCGCGGCGCGGGCCCTGCACCTGGACCTGGACCAGTGCGTCTCGGCCCCGGACGGCACCCTGCTGGTACGCGACCGCGGGGCGCGGGCCCTGCCCAACATCGACGCCGGGGGGCTGGGCGTCGCCCTGGTCGTCAAGGAGTTCCTGGAGCACCGCGAGGACGGGCGCTGCGCCGAGAGCCTCCCCGCGCTGACCCGTTCGTGCCACACCCTGCTGTACGCCCAGGCGGACCTGTTCCACGGCAAGGCGGGCCAGGTGGCGGCGCTGGCCCGGCTGGGCGGAGCGCCCGAGGCGCTGCGCTCCCGGATCGCCGAACTGGAGTGGTACGCCCTGCCCTTCCGGGGGCAGACCGCCTTCCACGGCGGCCGGGTGCCGCGGCTGTCGATGGACCTGGCCACGGGCGGAGCGGGCGTACTCCTCGCCCTGGCCGCCGCCGAGGGGGGCGGCCGGCCGTTCCTCCCCTTCTTCTCCGAGGCCCCCTAGGCCGCGGAACCGGACCGGACGGTCCGCGGCCGGGGCGTCAGGCGCCCCGGGTCCGCCGACCATGGACGAAGGACCGATCGGATGTACGACACCTACTACGCCGCCGTCTACGACGCGGTGATGATCCACCGGGGCAAGGACTACGCCGCCGAGGCCGACCGGATCGGCGAGATCGTCCGGGAGCGGCGGCCCGGCTCCGCCTCGCTGCTGGACGTGGCGTGCGGGACGGGCCTGCACCTGCGCGCGTTCGCGGAGCGCTTCGACGAGGTGGCGGGCCTGGACGGGTCGCGGGAGATGCTGGCGCTGGCCCGGGCGCGCGTCCCGGGCCTGCGGACCTGGTGCTCGGACCTGCGGGAGACGGCGCTGGAGGCGCGTTTCGACGCCATCACCTACCTGTTCGCCGTCCCGCACCTGGAGTCGGAGGCGGAACTGGCCGCCGTGGTCCGGTCCCTCGCGGACCACCTGAACCCGGGAGGGCTCCTCCTCCTGGAACCCTGGATCGGCCCGGACGGTTTCACGCCCGGGTACGTCTCACGGGACGTGGTGGAGGACGGCGACCGCACGATCATGCGCCTGTCCCACTCCGCCTCCGTGCCCGGGCGGCGCGACCGGATGTCGATCGTCGTGCACTACGCCGTGGCCGACCCCGCGGAGGGGCTGCGTCACGCCACCGAGTCGACGGAGATGTCCCTGTTCACCCCGGAGCAGTACACGGCGGCCTTCGAGGGGGCCGGGTGCGAGGCCGAGCACCTGAGGACCGAACCGTTCGCGCACGGGCTGTGGGTGGCCCGGCGCCGCGACGGCTGATCCGGCTCAGCGCTCCTCCCCCTCCGGCAGCGCGCGCCGGGCGGAGCCCCCGAGTTCCCCCCGCCGCGCCGACGGGTGGGGGAGCCGCGCGGCCACTGCCGTGGCCACCGCGGCCGTGGTCCCGCCCTCGTAGTCGCGGCCCCACTGGCTCCAGTGAACGGAGAAGGGGTCGTACCGGGGCTCGGTGCGGTCGCCGCGGCCGTCCGCCGTCACGAACCTCAGGCTGCCGTCGTGGCCGCCCGCCACGGAGGTCCACCGCACCTCGGCGATGTCCTCCAGCGCGAGCTGCTGGGGGCCCGCCGCGCGTTTGGCCGCCTCCGCCTTCCAGTTGGGCCTGATGTAGACGTGGGTCCCGTCGAAGACGACGGACGCGTCACCCGCCTCGGAACGCACCGGAGCCCCGGGGGCCCCGACCAGGTACCGGTCCGGGGCGCTCTCGGGGGGCAGGGCGGCGAGCTCCTCGGTGACGGTCTCGGCGAAGTACTCGGCCACCAGGACGCGGGAGCGGCCGACCCTGAGCTGGTACGGATCGCCCCTGCGGGCCAACAGGCCCCGGGTGACCTCGGTGAAGGGGTCGGCGCCCGGGCGGAGGTGCACCCGCAGGGTCCCGCCTCCGCGCCGGGGTTCGAGGACGACGCCCGCCAGCGCGGGCAGCGGCAGCGAGACCACGCCCAGGGCACGGCGCAGCTGGTGGGACCTGCGGCCCGGAGTGATCCACACGGCCGCGCCGTCGAAGGACCACGAGCCGTCGCGCGCGCTTACCTCAGCCATGCCGTCATCGTAGGGGGAGAGGTCACCGCCCGGCCCCCTCGACGGAGGGCTCGGCCCCCCGGCCGCGCTCCTCCGCGGGGGTGTTGATGCCCCGGCCGGTGTGGGCGAGGAAGACGTCGTCCAACGAGGGCGACCTGACCTGAACCGACGTGATCTCGGTGTCCGCCTCGGCGAACAGACGGGGGACGAACCGGCGCCCGTCGGCCACCGTGAACCAGACGGTGTCGCCCTCGACCACCGGGGCCGTGTCCAGGATCGACCGGAGCCGCTCGCAGAGCGCCCCGGGGTCGCGCGCGACGATCTCCACGCGGTCCCGCCCGATCCCCGCCTTGAGTTCGGCGGGGCTGCCGACCGTGACGATCTCACCGCCGTCGATGATGGCGATGCGGCCGCAGTTCTCCGCCTCCTCCAGGTAGTGCGTGGTCATGAGCACGGTGACGCCCTCGCGCTCGTTGAGCTCCCTGACCCGGTCCCAGATGGCCTCCCTGGAGCGGGGGTCGAGCCCGGCGGTCGGCTCGTCCAGGAACAGCAGGCGCGGGCCGTGCAGCAGCCCCCTGGCGATCTCCAACCGTCGCCGCATACCGCCGGAGTAGGTTCCCGCGAGCCTCTCCCGGTCCTCCCACAGGCCCACGTCCCGCAGGGCTCGGGAGACCCTCTCGTCGACCTCCCCCGGGGGCACCCCGTAGATCTCCGCGTGGAACCTGAGGTTGTACCAACCCGTCAGGTAGCGGTCGAGGGTCTGCTCCTGGAACACCAGGCCGATGCTGCGGCGCACGTCGGGCCGCTCCCGGACGATGTCGAAACCCGCGATCGAGCCCGTCCCGGAGGTCGGTGTGACCAGGGTCGAGAGCATGCCGATCAGCGTGGACTTGCCCGCTCCGTTGGGCCCGAGGAGGCCGAACAGCTCGCCGGGGGCCACGTCCAGGTCCACCCCCCTGACGGCCTCGACCTCACCGAAGCGCTTGGTCAGTCCGCGCGCGCGGACCATGGCCCGCGGGCCGGAGCCGTTCACCGACGTGTTCTCCAACAGTCCTCCGTACGTAGGGCGCCCCGTGTCGGGCGCGCGGACGCGGGCGCCCCGGCCCCGCGGGCCGGGACCCTCAGGCGGGGTCCGCCCGGCCGACGCGCCCGTCGACGAAACCGGTCCCGGTCCGCTCCCACGCGTCCCGGTAGACCGCGAAGACGCGGGCCGTGCGCAGTGTGCCCCCGACGAGCACGTACTCGGGCAGGGAGCCCTCCAGCCGGACCTCGACCCCGGTGCGGCGCAACGCGGAGGGGTCCTCCTCCAGGGTCCACAGGTAGAGCTTCCTGAGGTTCCACATGGAGAACGCGTAGTTGACGGTGAGCGCGTGGGCGTCGGTGGTGCCCCGCGGTCCCAGGACCGCCTCGTCCGCCGCCAGGGAGCAGCAGCCGTGACGCGCCTGGAAGTTGAACCCGTGCAGGGAGGCGTAGCCCGCGACGCGCCCGGAGCCCGGGACGCGCACGAGGAACTGCGCGCCGACCTGGTCGTACACGCCCGGCCACAGGGCCTCGAACACCTCGCGTCCGGGCACTCCGGCCACGCCGTGCCCGACGAGTTCGTCGTACACCCTGCCACCCCTCCTGGTGTCGGTGGGGTCGAGCACGGCGTCGGCGGAGCCGGTGTGGGGGAAGATCATCGGACACGACCTCTCGCGGGCCGGGTCGTACACGCCCGGCCGGACGTCGGGGAGAGCGCCGCGGAGCAGGACGCCACCGCGGCGCTCCCGTGGG
>NZ_QPFC01000599.1:0-6519 GCF_003427465.1 Nocardiopsis sp. TNDT3
CCCATGGCCGGTCGTGGCCGAGGTCTGTCAGGACCCCGGCCGCGACCCGCCCGCCGCTGACCACGTCCTCCCGGAGCGGGGGTGTCGTGGTGGTCTCCTAAGGCGTAGAGCTCCTCTCCCGAGGGCTCATCCCATTCGGTTCGACCGTGTACTTGGACGCGGGTGGCGTTACGGGAGGCTCTGCCGCATGATCGTGCCATGACGAGCCCCGCAGCCTTCCGGGACCAGAGCAACTGGTCCGGTGGCTACTACGAGCTGGCCATAGAGGTTGGGTCGAGCGACGACGCCCGGGTTCAAGCCGTTCTGAGTGCTCTGTGGTCCGCCGCGGACGTCCACGGGTGCTTCGGCCGGACCGACCGTGAACCTGGGGAACAGGATCCTGTCCCGTGCACGGTCGGCTCACTGGCCGAGTTCGGGCACCTTCGCGGTCAGGTCCGCCTGCCCACAGGCCAACCGGTCGTGTGTGGTTGTGTGGCCATCCGTGGCGGTGGTGAGAGCGACGATTGGCTGGACTTCTACGTCCCCGTCGGTGCGCTGGACAAGACGGGTCTCTCCTACTGGGACGGTCGGCCGTTCTTCAGATCCGACGTGATGGACGCGTGGCTGGCCGCCATCGGAACCGAAACCTTCGAGAGCGCCCCCTTCAGCCTGGGAGTCATCGGTTTCGATGTCTCCGGCTGTACCGACTCGTCGACGCTGGCGGGGAAGTTGCCGCAGACGCGCGGTATCGGATATCTGCTTCCACGAGGCGGCGTCCTGCACTATGGCGCTGCCAACACCTGAGTCCGTCTGCTTTGGGTGAGGTCGAGCCCTCGGTCGCCGTGCGGCTCGCCCAGTGTGCGCCTGCGAGGTCCGTGACGGGGTGTGGACCTGCTTCGAGAACGAGGCCGGAACCCTGCGATAGAACTCGGCGGGGTATCCACGACGTCCCACGATGCCCTCCTTCAAGGGTCACGTGGCCCCGGCATCCGGAAATCCGGCTCCGAAGAACGCAGGACACACCAGCCTCTAAAGAACCCGGCACGAGACAGTACCGACGATGTCGGCCGCCGTGTCCCGTCCACTGGCAGGAGCACCACGCGTTTCATGAGGGCGCCGAGCAGACCTGCCCATTCAGGGGGCGTCTCGCCCTTGGCGCGTAGCGCGACCAGGAGTCCGGCCAGTTCGGCTGGGTCGGCGGCATTGTCCATGACCTGGCCCATCACCCGTTGGGTATCGACTTCGGCCAGGTCCTGGTTGTTCAAAAGCGCGGCTAGCAGCTCTCGCCAGGATCGACTCACAGAAGGGTCCTTGGGGCGTGTTTCTTTGGAGGGTTCATCACTCTTCCGCGGACAGGATGTACCCCACGCCTTCGTGCTCCCGCACGGCCCATCCTAAAGGGGTCCGGTGGTGTAGATACGGGCTCATCAGCCTCGCTTTGTAGAAGCAAAAACCCCAGGATCCATCTACCCCGGTGAAGTCAGCTAGGTCGCCGAATACTGCCCCTTCAAACAAGACATCTGGCGGGAATCCGGCGTTCGTGAAGTACGCTTCGTATTCGAACTCGGCCTTCTCGAACACGGCGTCTACGTGGAATGAAGAATTCCCAAAATGGGATACACCTTGGAACTTCACACCACGAAACACTGCGCGGCCCTGAAATTTAACCCCTACAAAGTCAGCCCAGTTATCGAACGTGGACCTTTGGAAATATGCGTAGTCATTGAAGATGGCATTCGTGAAGGAAGCGCCGCGTTCGAAGCGCGCCCCGTCCAAGTGCGCGGCCCCACGGAAGACGGCATCGTCGAATTTTGCCTGCCCCCAGACTCGCATACCCTCCATCCGCGTCTCCCCGTGGAATTCGGTTCGGGTAAAATCGATCTGGTCGATCTCCGCGTCCATGAAGAAGAAGTCTTGGAGCAGGGCCCCACCCAGGTCGATGCGCATATCCTCCCAGGGCTTTAAATCGCCGCGAGGACAGCGGCCCTGGTGGAAGTCGTAGCTCGACAGCCTCCGGCTCAATATCTCCTGAGCCTTGCCGCCCACGCGCTGGTTGTCCGTACGCGCTCTCTCGCGCAGAAAATCGCACACGACGCCTACGACCGCTTGCCTGAGGTCGGGAAACTTGCACCCTATAACCTCCAGCTCATCCAGGGCTGCGAGCTGGAATACTAGTGGACTCTCGAACAGCTGCCGGGTGGCCTCGGTCAGGCTAGTGCGAGCTTGGAACATATCACTGCATGCCAGATGAACCTTTCCAGCCTGAATGACAACGCCCGAATTATCACCAACAAAGGAGTTGTGGACTCTTTCATTTTTCATTCCCGCTCCTTATTTCCCACGCGGACCCCTGCACCGAAATCACCGTCTGCGGCCCGCCCATTTTCCGGAGAGCCTTGCTTGCACCCTAGCGCCTGGCAGGCGATGGGATTGTGCTTCAGCAATTTCTCTTCCAAAGCATGAGGTAGGCAGGAAAGCAGCCCCTTGGTCACCGAACCTCTGCCCGTGGTGTGTTCTGCCGGTACCTACTCTTGCTCGCGGGGGTGAGTTGTTCGATGTGTGAGGTCATGTGGTGAGCCATGCGGTCCAAACCTCAGGGTCGGTGCCCACTCCTTCGGGTATGCCCAGGCGGAGCAACGCCCCGGGGTAGAGGACCTCGTAGACGGCGTTGATGCGGGTGGTGTAGACGGCCTCACGCAACAACCATGGTGCAGGCAACCATCGGCAGGCCAGAGTGGGAAACTTCGGGTCGGGCCCGACGAGTTCTCCATGGATGATCCGGCGTCGGAGGAGCCCGGCGATGAGCATCAGACGTTCGTGGTGTCGCGGCTCCCATCTTTCGTCGCTGACGTGGTGGTCTTCCTCCGGATCACCAGCCAGAATGCCCAGCAGGTCCCATCGGGTGGCGGGCGGGTTGTAGTGGACTACTGCCGCGAGCCAGGGCAGGTCGAGCATGCGAGCGGCGTGAGTCCGGTGGTTGCCGTTGGATCCCACGGTGTAGAGGGGGCCTGCCCACGCCGGTATGCGGGTGAGATCGATCGGCCCGCCTTCGAACAGCTCCTCGGTGAAGGCCTCCAGGTTGTCGCTGCCGCGAAGACCATGAGCGATCTGTTCGGGTACCTCGGGGCGGTGTGAGCCGAACTCTCCCCAGGGACGGTTGCCTGTAGCCACGACCAAGGAGGTGGGCACCCAGTAAGCGGTTTGTACGGAGCCTGCGTGATCCCGGTTGATGGGCGCGCCCACATCTCCGAGCTTGTCGGCATCAGCAAGCTGAGGATGGTGGGTGTTGAGCGACTGGGCACGCTCGGCCAGATACTCCTCTACGACCGCGGCTCCGAGCAGGCCCTTGGCCTTGACGCAGGCGGCGATGTGCTCGTCGTAGGCCACACCCCGGCGAGCGAGGAGCTGCTTGATCAGCTGTGAACTGTGAGGCAGGTTCCGGGGAACGGCATGGGGGGTCAAAGGTCGGTCGGCGGTGGTCGGTGCCGGGGCGAAGACGAGTGCGGGCGGGCACTCATGAAAGAACCCGGTGACCGTGTGAGCCGCCGCCCACGGTGTGGGGGCCGCTCCCCACAAGGTCCACGGTACGGTGCCATCGGTGTGGATGGTGCGGGCTTGAAAGGCCCCATCGGGTTGATAGCCGATCGTCCAGCTTGCGGCTTCGGGATCAGTTTCACGGTGTGCCAGTGCGAGATCGGCGTCGAGGAGTTCGCCTCGACGGACGTCGATCCTGTGGCGCAGGACGGCCAGGTCATCACCGGGGTCGAGGCGTAGCCCCGGGGTCGTGTTGGCTTGGCAGATGAGCTTGTAGGCGTCGTTGGCTTCTCGACCGAGGGCGCGTGCGCAGGTGGCGAGATCGGTGAAGTCGACGAACAGATGGGGTTGCTTGAGGTCGTGGTTGATCTGACAGGCTGTGTCGCCGATGAACAGCAGCCGCAGCCGGACACGATCCCATTCGGGTTGATCACCTGTAGGCGCATCGGGGGGCGGGTCGTCGCGGGTGATCAGGGCTCGGGCAAGGATCCAACGTTCCCGTACTGGGATCCACCGGACCAGAAGGGGGATGAGCCAGCGCAGGGTCGCGGCCAGCAACCGTACCGGGTGGGGTAGCACACGGGTGGCACCGTCAGAGCTTCGGCATGGAAATCCTTGGGTGGCCGAGCAGGAGGGGCAGCCGGTCAGGTCCATGGGGGTCAAGGTAGCCGGACAGGCACCCGCGGTGTTGCCCCTTTCGTAAGAAAGCAGGCCATTCCTTGCGGAGTATTTCGTGCCGGCTCTGATGGAGGCTCTGGTGTGTCCTGCGTTTTTCGGGGTCGGATGTCTGGATCCTGGGATCACGTGACCTCAAGGAGGGCATCGTGGGACGTCGTGGATACCGAGTTTCTGGGCGGTCTGGCTGTCGCGAAGCTGGACCTGCTCGAACAGGGCCGCGGCAGTCCTCCGGCGGTGCCGTTGTTCGGTGGCGTCCGTGGCGGCCTCCCGGAACTGCTGGTCATAGGAGTCCTGTCCACCTCGAAACAGGCAATCAACCCTCAATGAGTACAAGGGCCCGACGGACCGGGGACCGGGCCCGCCCCGGTGCCCGCCGGTTCCCTCGCCGGCGGGCACCGGTCGGTGTCAGTCCCCCAGTTCGGCGCGCTGGCGCAGGCCGCCCTCCCGGCCGATCTCCAGGACGGTGTCGATCCCGATCCTGCGCAGGAACCCGTGGTCGTGGCTGACGACCAGGAGCGCGCCGCGGTAGGCGTCGAGGGCCTCGGCGAGCTGCTCGACGCTGGAGGTGTCGAGGTTGTTCGTCGGCTCGTCCAGGACGAGCAGCTGCGCGGGCGGCTCCGCCAGGAGCAGCGTGGCGAGGCAGACGCGGAACCGCTCGCCGCCGGAGAGCGTGGCGACGGGGCGGTCGACGCCGTCCCCGCGCAGCAGCAGGCGGGCGAGCTGGTTGCGGACCTCGCCCGGCGGCGTGCCGGGGGCGACCGCCCGCACGTTCTCCAGCGCGCTCGCGGCGTCGTCAAGGCCGTCCAGGCGCTGGGGCAGGTACCCCACGCGGTCGGTCAGGAGCGTGCCGTGCGCGCGGCCCGGAACCGGATCGCCGCCGTGGACGAGCTGCTGGAGCAGGGTCGACTTCCCGGCGCCGTTGGGGCCGACCAGGGCGACGCGTTCGGGACCCTGGACGACGACGGTGCGTCCCTCGGCGTGGAACTCCGCCAGGCGGCGGCCGCGCGGCACGTCCGGATCGGGCAGCGTGAGGCGGATGTGCTCGTCCTCGCGTACGCGGGCGTCGGCGGCGTCGACCGCGGCCTGCGCGGCCTGGACCTTGTCGTCGAGGGTCGAGCGCATCGCCCCGGCCGAGGCCTGCGCCTTGCTGGCCCGGTTGCCCGCGAGGATCTTGGGGATGCCGCCGTCCTTCTGCGTCCTCCTGGCCGTGCGCTCGCGGCGGGCGAGCTTGGTCTCGGCCTCCACGCGCTGGCGCTTCTCGACCTTGAGGGCCTGCTGCGCGGACCGGGCCGCCTGGACGGCGGAGGCCTGCTCCTGTTCGAGGTGCTCCTTCCAGGCGCTGTAGGGGCCGCCGAACACGTCGAGGCTCCCGGCGTGGAGTTCGGCGGTGCTGTCCATGTGTTCGAGCAGTTCGAGGTCGTGGCTGACGACGACGAGGGTGCCGGGCCAGGTGTCGACGAACGCGGCGAGCCTGGCCCGCGTGGGCCGGTCGAGGTTGTTGGTGGGCTCGTCGAGCAGGGTGATCGGGGTGCGCCGCAGGCGCATGCCGGTGACGGCGATGAGTACCGCCTCACCGCCGGAGACCTGCGCGACGCGGCGGTCGAGGTCGGCGGCGGTGAACCCGATCTCGTGCAGGGCCTCGTCGGCGCGCGCCTCGATGTCCCAGTCGTCGCCGACCGCGTCGAAGTGGCGTTCGTCGGCGTCGCCCGCCTCGATCGCGCGGAGCGCGGCGAGGGTGGCGTCGATGCCGAGCAGTTCGGCGACCGTCGCCTCCGTGCCCAGGGTCAGGGTCTGCGGGAGGTAGCCGACGTCGCCGACCGCGTCGACGCGCCCCGAGGTGGGGCGCAGGTGACCGGCGATCAGGCGCAGCAGGGTGGACTTGCCCGCGCCGTTGCGGCCGACGAGCCCGGTGCACCCGGTCGTGAGGGTGCCGCTCACGTGGTCGATCGCGACCGTGCCGTCCGGCCAGGCGAAGGTGAGGTCGGTGAGTGTGACGGCGGACTTGGTGGACATGCTGGGAGCTCTCCTTGTCCCCGGCGGCGGACGACTCCGTGGTCGGGCCGCGGGGCGGGGTCGATGGCGGGGGAACACGCGAACGCCGGCAGAGTGGTGCCGGGCGGGTGCGTGTTCGACCCGTGGCGGGCCGAAGAGGCGGTCGGATCGGCGTCGCCGCGCGCACGCGGACGAGGCGGAAGCCGTCAACGCGTCAACGGCTCCTTGGCCGTCGCCGCGCGCACGCGGACGGGGTGCCGATCGTCTCCGCTCTCGAAGGCGGGCGGACGTCACCACGCGCACGGGGGCGCGATGGGTGGTCGGCGTCATGGACGC
>NZ_QPFC01000600.1:0-6028 GCF_003427465.1 Nocardiopsis sp. TNDT3
GGAAGGTCGGGATCTCCGAGCCGCCCGCCGGGATCGCGCCGAAGGGCAGGCCGAAGCCCAGCCCGCGGATCCACGCCGGGATCGCGCGGCGCAGGTCGCGCCCGCTCAGCCAGGGGGTGCCGGTGCCGGTGATGAGCTTGTCGCCCACGCCCCCGCCCCGGTGCACGCGCGAGACCACGTGCAGCACCTCGCCCAGCGCGAGCAGGCCCACGGTCACCGTGACCACGCTGATCCCCTCGAACAGGGAGGGGACACCCAGGGTGAAGCGGGCCGCGCCGCTCTGGGCGTCGATGCCCACCATCGCGATGGCCAGGCCGATGGAGAGCGCGATGAGCCCGCGCACCATGGACTGGGCCACCACCGCCGAGGTGGCGACGAAGGCCAGGACCGCCAGCGCCAGGTACTCGGCCGGGCCGAAGCGCAGGGCGATGTCGATGATCACCTTCGAGAAGAAGGCCACCACCGTCGTGGCCACCACCGCGCCGGTGAACGCGCCGATGGCCGACGTGGCCAGGGCCTGGGAGGCCCGGCCCTTGAGCGCCATCCTGTGCCCCTCGATCGCGGTGGCGATCGCGGAGCTGTTGCCGGGCGTGTTCATCAGGATCGACGTGGTCGAGTCGCCGAACAGGCCGCCGTAGTACACGGCGGTGAACATGATGAAGGCCCCGGTGGGGTCCAGCTTGAACGTGACGGGCAGCAGCAGGGCGACGGCCATGGCCGAGCCCAGGCCGGGCAGCACGCCCACGGCGGTGCCCAGCAGGACGCCCACGAACGCCCACAGCAGGTTCTCGGGGGAGAGCGCGGCGGCGAACCCGCCGCCGAGCAGACTCAGGGTCTCCACTTACAGCACCCCTCCCAGGATTCCGGCGGGCAGGTTGAGGCCGAGCCCGCCGACGAAGGCGAGCTGGACCACGGACGAGTAGGCCAGCGCGACGGCGGCCTCGAACAGCGGGCGCCTGCCGCCGAAGGCCCAGGTCACGCCGAAGAACAGCAGCGCGCCGGACAGCAGCCAGCCCACCGGCTGCAACAGCAGGGCGAAGAGCACCACCGCGCCGAGCACGGTGCCCACGGCGCGCCAGTCGCTGTGGGCGGCGGGGGCGCTCGCGGACGGGCCGCGCCCCTCGACCAGGTCGCCGACCACGCCCGCGTCGCCGCCGGGGTGGTCGGTCCCCTCCGGCTCGGGCGCCGCGGGGCGCAGGGCCACCTGGACGACCAGGGCCGCGCCGAGGACGAGCATCAGCACCGCGACGATCGCGGGGAAGAGCTGGGGGCCGGGGGAGGCCGAGTTGTCGGGCACGTGCATGGTGAGCGTCTGCACGCCCACGAACACGCCGATGCCGATGGTGAGCAGGCCGACGAAGATCTCGCTGCGCCCCCTCCACCAGGTGGGCCGCTCCTCACGCGGCCGCGCGCCGGGCCCGCCCGGGGCGGTGGGTGTCGTGCTGTGCTGGCTCATGAAAGCCCCAGGTCCTCGGTGACGTCGGTGATGCGTTCGATCTCGGCCGCGAGGAACTCCTCGAACTCGGGGCCGCTCTGGAAGGTGTCGTCCCAGCGGTTGCGCTGGAGGGTGTCGCGCCACTCGTCGGTGCGCACCATCTCCTCCACGATCGCGGTGAGCTCCGCCCGCTCGGCCCCGGTGATGCCGGGCGGGGCCATGAACCCGCGCCAGTTGGGCAGCACCGCGTCCACGCCCTGCTCGGGCAGGGTCGGGGCGTCGATGCCCTCGACGCGCTCGTGGGCCGAGACACCCAGGACGCGGATGTTGCCCGCCTCCACCTGGTCGCTGAACTCGTTGTAGCCCGAGACGCCCACGTCGAGGCTGCCCGAGAGCAGCGAGGTGAGCGCCTGCGCGCCGCCCGCGAAGGGGATGTAGTTGACGGCCTGGGGTTCGACGCCCTGCGACTGGGCGGCCAGCCCCGCCAGGAGGTGGTCGGTGCCGCCCAGGGAACCGCCGCCGACCGCGACCGCGCCCGGGTCCTCCCGCCAGGCCTCGATGAGGTCGCCCATGTCCTCCAGCGGGGAGTCGGCGGGGACCACGAAGACCTCGTAGTCGTCGGCGACGCGGGCGATGGGCACCACGTCCTCCAGGGTCTGGGCCGAGTCGTTGACGATGATGCCGCCGATCATGACGGTGCCCGTGGTCATCAGGGTCGTGGCGCTGCCCTCGCGGCGCACCGTCTGCGCCAGGCCGATGGTCCCTCCCGCACCGGGGAGGTTGAGGACCTGGGTGTTGTCGACGATGTCGTTCACGCGCAGGGAGTGCTGCGCCTCGCGCGCCACCAGGTCCCAGCCGCCGCCGGGGTCGGCGGGGACGACGATGTCGATCCTGGCGCGGGCCTCCGACGCGTTCGTGTCGGACAGCGCGGCGTTCGTCGCGGCGGCGCCCACCAGGAGCGCGGTGGCCACGGCCCCCGACGCGCGGAGGATCCGCTGTCTGTTCATCCTTCACTCCCTTTCGGCCCACTGGTCCACCAGGTGGTCCAACGGGACCGTTTCGTGGTCTGGGAAATCATGCGAGCCCCCGTGAGCACTGTCAATGCCGATTCGAAACCTTTTGTTAACGAGTGTGTTGCGGCGCACAGTCCCCTGTTGGTCTTCCCTTCTGCGCAGGCCAGTCCGGTTCCCGCCAATGGAGGTGCTCTTCGGGGAGGGGCTGGCCGTGCGCCGAGGGGTTGCGCTACGCTGACGGCGCGATTCCACTTAGCGGTCCTTATGAACCACCTAGTGGACCAAACGGAAGGGGGAGGGATGCCTGACGGCGACTCCGGCGGCACCGTGCGCAGCGTCGCGCGCGCCCTGGACCTGCTCGACCTGTTCGACGAGAGGAACCAGCGCTACTCCACACGGGAACTGGTGGAGCGCACCGGCCTGGCCAAGACCACGGTCCTGCGGCTGGTCGCGACCCTGGAGCAGCGCGGACTGCTGTGGACGGCTCCCGACGGCAAGGTCGGTGTCGGCCCCAGCCTGCTGCGCTGGTCGCGCCTGGCCCACGCCGTCTGGCAGGTGCCCGAGGCCGTCCGGTCCGTCATGCGCGAACTCGTCGCCGACACCGCCGAGACCGTCAACCTCTACGTCCGCGCCGACGCCACCCGCGTGTGCGTGGCCAAGGAGGAGGGCCCCCAACGGCTGCGCCACGTCGTCAACGTCGGCGACGAGATGGTCCTGTGGGGCGGGGGCGCCAGCAAGGTGCTGCTCATCGGCGCGGGGGAGTCCCTGCTGCTGCGCGTGGCCGCCGCATCCCCCCACGGCCCCGGGCACGTCAGCCGCCTGCGCGAGGAGGTGGAACTGGCCCGCACACGCGGCTTCGCCGTCAGCCACGGCGAGCGCGAGCGGGGCGCCTCCGGCGTGGCCGCGCCCGTCTACGGCCCCGCCGCATCACCGACATCGGGCTCGACCCCTCGGGAGGGACCGTGGGACCCGGAACACAGGAGAGACGTTGACCGACACCGACACCGACACAGGCTCCGAGGCCGGGGAGAGGACCCTGCCGCTCGCGGGGGTGCGCGTCCTGGACATGACCAACGTCCTGGCCGGGCCCTACGCCGGGTACCAGCTGGCGCTCATGGGCGCCGACGTGGTCAAGGTCGAGGTCCCCGGCTCCGGGGACCTGGCCCGCCAGCTCGGCGCCTCGGCGGAGCTGAACGGGCGCGGACTGGGCGCGTCGTTCCTGGCGCAGAACGCGGGCAAGCGCTCCCTGACCCTGGACCTGAAGACCCCCGGCGGCCGGGAGACCATGACCCGCCTGGTGCGCCGCTCCGACGTGCTGCTGGAGAACTTCCGGCCGGGCGTGCTGGAGCGCCTGGGCTTCGGCTGGAAGGACCTGAGCGCGGTCAACCCCGGCCTGGTCTACTGCGCGGTGTCCGGGTTCGGCTCCGACGGCCCCCTGAGCGGGCGCCCGGCCTACGACCAGATCATCCAGGGCCTGTCGGGGATGATGAGCACCACCGGCACGCCCGGCACCGGCCCCCTGCGCGCGGGCTTCCCCATCGCCGACGTCCTGGGCGGCCTCGCCGCCGCCTTCGCGATCAGCACCGCCCTGGTCAGGAGGGAGCGCACCGGCCGGGGGAGCAGCGTGGACGTGTCCATGCTGGAGACCGCGATCACCGCGATGGGCTGGGGCGTGTCCAACTACCTGTCCGCGGGTGTGGAACCGGTCCCCATCGGCAACGAGAACGCCACGGCGGCTCCCTCGGGCACCTTCGCCACCGCCGACGGCGCGCTCAACATCGCCGCCAACAAGCAGGAGCAGTTCGAGGCGCTGTGCGCGGTCGTGGGCGCGCCCGAACTGGCGCGCGACCCCCGCTTCGCCCAGCGCGAGGACCGCAAGACCCACCGCGAGGCCCTCCGCGAGGCCCTGGAGGAGCACCTGGGCACCCGGACCGCCCTGGAGTGGGAGCGCGAGCTGGCCCGGGTCGGGGTCCCCGCCGCCCGCGTGCTGACCGTGGCCCAGGCGCTGGAACTGGACCAGGTGGCCCACCGGGGACTGGTGCACACGCTGCCCTTCCCCGGCGGGGAGGACCGCGAGCTGCGCGTGCTCGGCAGCGGCGTCCGCGTGGACGGCGCGCCCCTGGGCCCGCGCACGGCGCCGCCCCTGCTGGGCGAGCACACCGAGCAGGTGCTGCGCGAGGCGGGGTTCAGCGACCAGGAGATCGACGCACTGCGCGAGGAGCGGGCCGTATGAGCACGATCGACACGCCGTCCATGACCCACGACGAGATCGGCCTCTGGTGGCGGACCGGGCTGATCCGGATCGCCCCCGGCGAGATCGAACCGGGCGGCTATCCGGTGCAGGAGCTGATCGGCCGGGTCTCCTTCGTGGACACGGTCTGGCTCATGCTGCGCGGCGAGCTGCCCGACCCGCGCCGCTCCCGCCTGTTGGAGGCCGCCCTGGTCGCCGCCGTGGACCACGGCCCCCAGGCGCCCTCCATCGCCGCCGCCCGGATGGCGGCCAGCTGCGGGGTGGGCCTGAACAACGCCGTCGCCACCGGCGTCAACCTGCTCGGGGACGTGCACGGCGGCGCGGGCCAGCAGTGCGTCGCCCTCCTGGAGGAGATGGCCGGGCGCGTCGCCGACGGGACCCCGGTGGCGCGGGTGGCCGAGGAGGTGGTCGCCGAGTACCGCGGGCGCGGCGCGTACGTGCCCGGCTTCGGCCACCGCTTCCACCCGCGCGACCCACGCCGCGACCCGCTGCTGGGCCTGGTGCGCGAGGCGGTCGAGGACGGCCTCGTCCCCGCCGGACCGCTGGAGGCCGCCCTGGCGCTGGAGGAGGCGCTGGCCCGGGGGCGCGGACGCCCCGTGCCGATGAACATCGACGCCGCCACCGCCGTCGTCTACGCCTCGCTGGGCTTCCCCTCGGAGCTGGCCCGGGGGCTGTTCGTCCTCTCCCGTTCCGTGGGCATCCTCGCCCACGCCTGGGAGGAGCACCAGAGCGGGTCGCGCATCAAGGGGCCCCTGCCCAGGGCGGTGCTGGCGGGCTACGACGGCCCCGCGACCCGCCACCTCGCCGCCGACGACCCGCGGCTCTCTGCGGACCCCGGTCGGGACTGACCGCGCAGAGTCCCCCCGACGGCGGGCGCCGGATACCTCCGTCCGGTCCGGTGCCCGCTCCCCCTCCGCGTGACCTGGCTGGACGGCCCGGGTCCGCGGTCGCCGGGCTGTGCTCCGCGCGCCCGGGACGGTGCCGGGGCGGCGTGCTCGTGCCGGTCGGCCCCGGGGCCGCGCGTCCCGCCGCCCCGTCAACCTGTGTGGACCACCATGACGGGGCAGGGGGAGCGGTGCAGTACCCCGTGGGCCGCCGAACCCAGGGCCAGGCGGGTCAGTCCGTGCTCGCCTCCCGCCCCGACCACGAGCAGCCGCGCTGCTCGCGCCGCGTCCGTCAGCGCCGCGACGGGGCGGCCGTCCACCACCTCGGTGCGCACCTCCACCTCCGGGTACCGGGCACGGAGGGGCCCGACCGCGCGCTCCAGGGCGAGTCCATCGCCTGGGCCGCTCTCCCGGGTCCGGGGAGACGACGCGACCGCGGGGGGAA
>NZ_QPFC01000601.1:0-3811 GCF_003427465.1 Nocardiopsis sp. TNDT3
CCGACCAGCGAGGAGACCGTCGATGCCGACTGAGACACCGGCCGCGACGCCGGACCCCGCGCCGCGCGGACCCGCGTCCGCCACCCCGGCCGAACCCGTCCTGAGCATCCGCGGCCTGCGGGTGGACTACCCCGTGCGCGGACGCTCGCGGCGCGGCCCCCGCCACGTGCGGGCCGTGGCCGGGGTGGACCTGGACGTGTACCCGGGCGAGACCCTCGGCCTGGTCGGGGAGTCCGGGTGCGGCAAGACCACCCTGGGTTCGAGCGTCATGCGGGCCCGCCCGGAGGCCTCGGGGGAGATCCGCTACCGCGCCTCCGACGGCCGCGTCCTGGAGGCCCTGGCGCTGCCCCGCGGCGACACCGCCGCCTACCGGCGGGAGGTGCGGATGGTCTTCCAGGACCCGCAGTCCTCCCTCAACCCCCGGATGACCCTGCGCGACATCGTCGGCGAGCCGCTGCGGATGCTGCTGGGGCTGCGCGGACAGGAGCTGGAGGCGCGCGTGCGCGAGGTCATGGAACGGGTGGGGCTGCACCCCGACCACCTGCGCCGCCACCCGCACGCGTTCTCCGGGGGCCAGCGCCAGCGGGTGGCCATCGCCCGCGCCCTGGTCCCGGGCCCGCGCCTGGTCGTGGCCGACGAGGCGGTCAGCGCCCTGGACACCTCCGTGCGCTCGCAGATCCTCAACCTCCTCCAGGACCTCCAGGACGACCTGGGCCTGACCTACCTGTTCGTCTCGCACGACCTGTCGGTGGTCGAGCACGTGTGCGACCGGGTCGCGGTGATGTACCTCGGCCGGATCGTGGAGGTCGCGCCCACCGACGAGCTGTTCGGGCGGCCGAGGCACCCCTACACCGAGGCGCTGATCTCCGCGGTGCCCATCCCCGACCCGCGGCTGCGCGGCACCCGCGAGCGCGTCCGGCTCACCGGCGAGGTGCCCGACCCCTCGCGGCCGCCGTCCGGCTGCCCCTTCCACCCCCGGTGCCGGTACGCCACCGGCCTGTGCGCCGCCGAGGAGCCCGCGCCGCGCACCGTCGCGCCCGGCCGCACGGTGGCGTGCCACCACGCCGGGGAACTCGACCTGGCCGGGATCACCGCGGACTCCGCGCCCGGCACCGCGACCACCGGTCCCCCGGCCCGCGCGACGCGGGAACCCCCCACGAGGCAGGAGCAGGAATCATGAGACGACGAACGCCAGGCGGCGCGAGGCGGTGGCTGGGCGCCGCCGCGGGAGCGGCGGCGGTCGTGGTGACCGCCGGGTGCACCTTCTTCTCCCTCGATCCCGAGGTCGAGGAGGGCGAACGGGTGGAGGGCACCGGCGAGGCGCCGATGCTCACCGCCCTCGTGGAGTCGGGCGACCTGCCCCCGCTGGAGGAGCGGCTGCCCGACGAGCCGCTGGTGGTGGAGCCCCACGACCGCGTCGGCGTGTACGGCGGCGAGTGGAACAGCGCCATCCTCGGCGTGGGCGACTGGCCCTGGCTCGGCAGGACCGTGGGCTACGAGAACCTCACCCGCTGGGACCCGGAGTGGCAGGAGGTGATCCCCAACCTCGCCGAGTCCTGGGAGTACAACGAGGACGCCACCGAGCTGACCTTCACCCTGCGCGCGGGCCTGCGCTGGTCCGACGGCGAGCCGTTCACCTCCGACGACGTCGTGTTCGCCTTCAACGACATCTTCAACAACGAGGCGCTGACGCCGGTCGCGGCCGCCGATCCCGGCACCGCCGAGAAGGTGGACGAGCGGACCTTCACCATCACCTTCGACGAGCCCGACGCCCTGTGGGCCGGGTACGACCTCCTCCAGTACCAGGTGGTGACCAAGCCCAAGCACTACCTGGAGCGGTTCCACATCGAGTACAACCCCGACGCCGACGAGCTGGCCGAGGAGGAGGGGTACGCCGACTGGGTCGAGATGTTCGAGGCCGAGGCGGGCGTGATCGACAGCTCCCGGTACTGGCAGAACCCCGACATCCCCACCATGTACCCGTGGCGGGTCGTGGAGCCGCTGGCCGACTCCGGGCGGATGGTGCTGGAGCGCAACCCCTACTACTGGAAGGTGGACACCGAGGGCAACCAGCTCCCCTACATCGACCGGGTCGTCTTCGACATCCTCCCGGACGAGGAGGTCATGCTGGTCAGGGCGCTCAACGGCGAGTTCGACATGCACTCGCGGCACTTCAACACCCTGGAGAACAGGCCCACCCTGGCCGAGGCGCGCGAGTCGGGCGGCTACGACTTCTTCGAGCTGCGGCCCGCCGAGATGAACACCGCGATGATCTCCCTCAACCTCACCCACGAGGACGAGGAGCTGCGCGAGACCTTCAACGACCGCGACTTCCGGGTGGCGCTCTCACACGCCGTCAACCGCCAGGACATCATCGACGTCGTCTACCGCGAACAGGGCGAGCCCTGGCAGGGCGCGCCCCGCGAGGACAGCCCCTTCCACAACGAGGAGCTGGCCAAGCAGTACACCGAGTACGACCCGGACCTGGCCAACGAGATCCTCGACGAGGCGGGCTACGACGAACGCGACTCCGACGGCTTCCGCACGAGCCCGCGCGGCGAGACGGTGCGCTTCACGCTGTCGGTGCCCACGGACTTTCGCCCCGACATCGTGGACTCGATGGAGATGGTCGTCGGCTTCTGGCAGGAGCTGGACATCGACGTGGAGCTCAACACCGAGGACCGCTCGCTGTGGCAGACCCGCCGGGAGAACAACGAGCACGACGCCAACGTGTGGTCGGGCGACAACGGCATGATGGACGCGATGTACGACCCCCGCTGGTACGCGCCCACCCAGAGCGGGGAGTCCAACTTCGCCATCCCGTGGGCCCAGTGGTACGTCTCCGACGGCGAGGACCCGCGCTCCCAGGAGCCGCCCGCCGACGTGCGCGAACACCTGGAGCTGTACGACGCCGTCCAGGCCGAGCCCGACCCCGGGGCCCGCGAGGAGCTGATGCGCGAGTTCCTGTCGGTCTCCCAGGAGCGGTTCTACGCGATGGGCGTCAGCCTGAGCCCGACCGGCTACGGGATCGTCGCGGACGACTTCCACAACGTGCCCGGGTCGATGCCCTCCTCCGGCAACTACAACGACCCCGGGCCGACCAACCCCGAGCAGTACTTCATCGAGGAGTGACGGCCGCGCCCTCCCCCACGGCGACAGAGGCGACAGAAGGGACAAGGACATGTCCGCGCACACCACGGCGACCACGGCAGGCGGCGGAGAACCCGTCCGGAGCGGCCTGGGGCTGGTCCACGAACAGGGGCGCTCGCTGCGCCTGACCCACGACGGCGGCGAACTCGTCCGCTACGTGTACCGGCCCTGGGACGCGCAGCTGGAGTCGCCGCGCCCCTACCTCCACCCGGTCCGCACCCTGGGCGGGGACACCGTCAGCCTGTACCGGCCGCACGACCACGTGTGGCACAAGGGGATCGCGTGGTCCCTGCCCAACGTCGGGACGGCCAACTTCTGGGGCGGCCCGACCTACCTCCGGGACGCGGGGTACCGGCAGCTCGCCAACGACGGCTCGACAGAGCACCGCTCCTTCGATCGGATCGAGGCCTCACCGGAACGGGTCTCGATAGGCGAACGGCTGGAGTGGGTGACCGAGCAGGGCGAGACCTGGTTCTCCGAGCGGCGGGGGCTGCGGTTCACCGCGGCCCCCGACCGGGGGGCCTGGACGATGGTGTTCACGACCTCCTTCACCAACCTGACGGAGGAGGAGGTCCCCTTCGGCAGCCCCACCACGGAGGGGCGGCCCAACGCCGGGTACGGGGGTCTGTTCTGGCGCGGCCCCCGCTCCTTCAGCGGGGGC
>NZ_QPFC01000602.1:0-1298 GCF_003427465.1 Nocardiopsis sp. TNDT3
TGCTCGTCGGCCGCGCGCGGCGGCCGGGCACCGCCCGCCGCGCGAGGGGCGCCCGGGCGTGTGCGTCGGTATGTCCCCCCAGTATCGCCAACCGGGGCCGCCGCGTCATGCCCGTGGCCGCGACCGGCCCGCGCCGCGGCCCGAACCGTCCGCGGCGGCCCTTCCCTGCCCCGACAATGGATCACGTGGCACGAGGAAAGCTCCGCATCTACCTGGGATCGGCCCCCGGCGTCGGCACCACGCACAACGCCCTGGCCGAGGCCCGCAGCCGGGCCGAGCGCGGCACCGACGTCGTGGTCGCCGCCGCCCACACCCACCGCCGGGCACGGACCTCCGCGCTCCTGGAGGGGCTGGAGCGGGTCCCGCCGCTGCCGTCCGGTTCCGTGGACACCGCGGCCGTGATCGCGCGCGCTCCGGGGACGGCGCTGGTCGACGACCTCGCCCGCGCCAACCCGCCCGGCTCGCCCAACGCCACCCGCTGGCAGGACGTGGAGGAGCTGCTGGAGGCCGGCGTGGACGTGCTGTCCACCGTGGGCATCCACCACCTGGAGTCCCTCAACGACGTGGTCCACCAGATCACCGGCGTGCGCCCCCGGCAGACCGTCCCCGACCACGTGGTGCGCCGCGCCGCGGAGGTCGAACTCGTGGACGTCACCCCCCAGGAGCTGCGCCGCAGGATGGCGCGCGGCGACATCCACCCGGCCGAGAGCGTGGACGCGGCCCTGGCCGACTACTACCGGGAGGGCAACCTGGCGGCGCTGCGAGAGCTGGCGCTGCTGTGGACCGCCGACCGTGTGGAGGAGAGCCTGGCCCGCTACCGCGGCGAGCACGAGATCCGGCGGACCTGGGAGGCCCGGGAGCGGGTCGTGGTGGCGCTCACCGGCGGCCCCGAGGGGGAGACGCTGATCCGGCGGGCCGCCCGCGTGGCCGCACGCTCGCGGGGCGGGCACCCCCAGCCCAGCCACCTGCTGGCGGTGCACGTGGTGCCGCCCAACGGCATGGCGCAGGCGCCCACAGACGACCTGCTGCGGCAGCGCAGGCTGCTCGTGGAGCTGGGCGGCACCTACCACCAGGTGGTCGGCAACGACGTGCCGACCGGGCTGCTGGAGTTCGCGCGGGGCGTCCAGGCCACCCAGATCGTGCTGGGGTCCTCGCGCCGCCGCACCTGGCAGTACGTGTTCGGCCCCGGGGTCGGGGCGATCGTGGCGCGCGACTCCGGGGACATCGACGTGCACATCGTCACCCACGAGCGGGTGGGCAGCGGCCGGTGGCCGCTGCCGCCGCCCGGCCGGGGACTG
>NZ_QPFC01000006.1:0-2392 GCF_003427465.1 Nocardiopsis sp. TNDT3
GGGACGTCGGGCGCGACGACACCGCCTGAACCCCGGCCGCGCCCGACCGCACCCGGACCCACCGCACCCGCTCCCCACCAGATCCGGACCCGCGACCCCGGTCCCGTCCCACCCAAGGAAAGGCCGCACACCATGACCCAGCACGAGGGCACCGGCCCCGCCCGCGTCGTCCACCGCGTGATGGAGGCCGTCCACCCCGAGATGGCCGGCCGCACCGCGGTCGTCACCGGGGCGGCGCGCGGCATGGGCCGCAGCTTCGCCGCAGCCCTGGCCACCCGCGGCGTCAACGTCGTCGCGGCCGACATCAACGACGTCGACATGAAGCGGGTCGCCGACGAGATCAACCGCGACCTGGCCGACGGCGCTCTGCACGAGAGGCCCGGCCGGGTCGCCCCCCGCCGCGTCGACGTGGTCGTGCCCGAGCAGCACGACGACCTCGCCCGCGCCGCCGTCGACGAGTTCGGCTCCCTCGACTACTGGGTCAACAACGCCGGGGTCTTCCCGTACGCCGCCGTCGGCGAGATCACCGCCGAGCAGATGTCCACCGTCCTCGACGTCAACGTCCAGGGGGTCCTGCACGGCGCCCAGGCCGCCGCCCGCCGCATGCGGCCCGGCGGCGTCATCGTCAACATGTCCTCGGTGTCGGCGGTGCGCGTGCGCCGGGGCCGCGCCGCCTACTGCGCGTCCAAGGCCGCCGTCGCCCACCTGACCGAGTCCCTCGCCGTCGAGCTGGGCGACAGGGGGCTGCGCGTCAACTCCATCGCCCCCGGCTTCATCGACACCGAGATGACGCGCTGGCTCCAGGACGACCCCGAGGCCCTGGCCGCCGCCCTGGACAACGTGCCGCTGCACCGGGTCGGCTCCCCCGAGGAGGTCGTCGGCGTCCTGCTCTTCCTGCTCTCCGACAGCAGCCGCTACGTGACCGGGCACAGCATCGCCGTCGACGGGGGTTCCCGCCATGTCTGAGCACGTCGGCCGGCACGACCACGAGGACGAGGAGACCGCCGACGTCGTCGTCATCGGCGGGGGAGGGGCCGGGCTCGCCGCGGCCGTCACCGCCGCCGAGGAGGGCGCGCGCGTCCTGCTGTTCGAGTCCGAGTCCGAACTGGGCGGCTCCACCCAGCTCTCGGCGGGGCTCTTCACCGCCGCCGCGACCAGCGTCCAGCGCGGCGCGGGCGTGGAGGACAGCGCCGAGCGCTTCTACCAGCACTACATGGACCTCAACCAGTGGATGCTCGAACCCGGGCTGGTCCGCGCCTTCTGCGAGAACGCCGGACCCACCCTGGAGTGGCTCATCGGACTGGGCGCCGGGTTCCCGGCCCGGACCTCCACCAACGCGCACATGCCCGGTCTGACCCGGGCCGGGGTCGAGGACGTCTGGCGCGCCCACGTCCCCGCCGACCAGGGGCTCGGTCTGGTCCAGGTGCTCGCCGCGGCCTGCCGCCGCCTCGGGGTCGAGACCGTGCTCAACACCCGGGTGCGGCACCTGCTGTTCGAGGACGGCCGGGTGCGCGGCGTCGTCGCCGACGGCGTCACCGTCCGCGCGAACGCCGTGGTGGTCGCCACCGGAGGCCTGGCCCAGGACCCCGAACTGCTCAAGGAGTACTACCCGGACGCCCTGGAGGCGGGCGAGCACGCGTTCGTCGTGGCCGCGCCCGGCAGCCGGGGCGACCACCTGCGCTTCGCCGAACAGGTGGGGGCCTCCGTGACCGGCGCGGGCTGGGGGCTGCGGATGCCCACCGTCTACTTCCAACGCCAGCACCACTGGCAGTCGGGGTTCCCGCCGCTCTCGCGCGTGTACGTCAACGGGGCCGGGCGCCGCTTCATGGACGAGGACGCCTCCTACGCAGTCTCCACCGGCATCATCGACGCCCAGGGCGGCTCCGCGTGGTGCGTGTTCGACGACCGCGCCCGGGCCTCGCTGCCCGCCGGGTACGCGGACTGGACGCCCGAACGCGTCACCGAGGAGGCCGACGCGGGCCGCACCCTGCGCGCCGACACCCTGGAGGAACTGGCCGCCCTCATGGGGGTGCCCGAGGCCGCGCTGCTCACCACGGTGCGGACCTGGAACTCCCAGCTGCCGAACGGGCGGGACCCGGACTTCCTGCGCCACCTGACCCTGCGCGGCAAGGGGGCGCAGGCCGACCCCGAGCCCCTGGACACCGCTCCGTACTACGCGGCCCGCGTGCTGCCGGCCGAGATCGTCTGCACGCACGCCGGTCTGGAGATCGACTCCGCCGCCGCCGTGCGCGACCGCACCGGGACCGCGGTCCCCGGGCTCTTCGCCGCGGGCGAGGCGGGCGCCGGAGTCCTCGGTCCCCGCTACGTCGGCGGCGGCAACGCGGTCGCCAACGCCCTCACCATGGGCCGCATCGCCGGTCGGGGAGCGGCG
>NZ_QPFC01000603.1:0-9672 GCF_003427465.1 Nocardiopsis sp. TNDT3
AACAGACCGCGGGCTGCCGCGAGCTAGCCGAAGGTTGGCGAGCAGCGATCCGCGCCAGCCGGGGGTACGGGGGTCGTCCCCCGGAAAACAGACCGCGGGCTGCCGCGAGCTAGCCGAAGGCTAGCGAGCAGCAACCCGCGCAACGTGGGCGAGGAGGGATTTGAACCCTCACATCCTTTCGGACACACGGACCTGAACCGTGCGCGTCTACCGTTCCGCCACCCGCCCGAGTGACATGCCATTCAGTTGTGTTGCCAGGTGAACCGGGCTTTTCGGCCGTTTCCCCCTGGCGACATGCATAAGGCTAGCACGGTCTGAAGGTGGGTCGCACACGCTTTTCGGACCACCGGTCCGGGGCCCCGGGCGGCCGTCCCGGGGGTGCGCCTGAAACCAGGGGCACCTTTACCCGGTTACGATCGTCTACACATACGAAGTGGAGTACAAAGGGAGGTACCTCGTGGGAGTGCTCCAACGCTTCGAGCGCAGGCTTGAGGGCATGATCGAAGGCACCTTCGCGATGGCCTTCAAGTCCGAGCTCCAACCGGTCGAGGTGGCGAGCGCCGTCCAGCGTGAGATGGACGAGCGGGCGGCCATCGTCGCCCAGGGCCGCACCCTGGTCCCGAACGACTTCATCGTCGAGCTGGCCACCAGCGACAAGGAGCGCCTCGAAGTCTACGCCGACAGCCTGGGGCAGGAGCTGTCCAAGCTGGCACGCGACTACGCGACGGAGCAGGGCTACTCCTTCGTCGGGCCGGTCCGCGTGCACTTCAGGTCCGACGAAGGCCTCAAGACCGGCCGCTTCCGCATCCGCTCCGGCGTCGTGCGCGGCACCATGGTCGGCAAGGACGGCGAGGTCCGCCAGCCCGTCGGCGACCCCGGGCCGAGCGGGGGCCAGCAGCAGGCCGGGCGTCCGCGCCTGCTGATCTCCCCCGGCGGCGCCGCCGCCGAGGGCGCCATCGCCAGCCACGGGATGCAGCAGTCCTTCGAGCTGACCACCCCGGTCACCCTCCTGGGCCGCGGCACCGACTGCGACCTGCGCCTGGTCGACAACGGCGTCTCCCGCCACCACGTGGAGATCCGGCTGGACGGCGACGAGGCCATCCTCGTGGACAAGGGCTCGACGAACGGGACCTTCGTCAACGGACAGCAGGTCAGGCAGGCCCGCCTGGTGGACGGCAGCAGGATCAGCCTCGGCCGCACCACCATGACGTTCCGCCGCGACTGACGTCCCGCGGTGGAACCAGAAAACCAACGCGGTTCCGCGGGCGTCTGACAAGGGGCGGGCCGGGCTCAGGCCCGCTGTCGGATATCCGGCCGGGAGGGTAGTCTCCGCGAAGACCTGACCGATCGGGCACAATGGCCGCGGCCGCAGGCCGCGTCCAGCGACCTCGAGACTCACCGACCCGAAGGTGGGCAGACATGGTGGCGGCGCAGATGACCGCCATCCCGGCCGAAGCACGACAGGGGCTGAAGAGCAGTTCGATGTCCAACTTGACCCTCATACTGATCAAGATCGTGTATCTCGCGGGGCTTTGGCTGTTCGTCCTCACCGCGATCGGTGTGATCCGCACGGATCTCTTCGGCTCCAAGAAGAAGCCCCGGAGGAAACCGCGCCCGGCGGCGCCGCGCCGGGACCGGGACCCCTCCCCGTCGTACTCGTCGGCGCAGCCCGCCCGGCCGCCCCGCGCGCGCCGGAACGAGCCCACGGCCCTGGTCGTCACCCAGGGGTCGCTCAAGGGCACCAGCGTCGACCTCGCGTCGCAGCCCATCCTCATCGGACGCGCTCCGGACTCCACCCTCGTCATCACCGACGACTACGCGTCCGGCCGCCACGCACGCGTCTACTCCGACAACGGCCGCTGGTTCGTGGAGGACCTGAACTCGACGAACGGCACCTACCTCGGCCAGCAGAAGCTGAACCGCCCCCAGCCCATCACGGTGGGACAGCCCATCCGTATCGGCAAAACCGTCCTGGAACTGCGCAAATGACAATCGCTCTCCGATACGCGGCGTACTCCGACGTAGGATGCCTCCGCGAAGGCAACGAAGACTCCGGCTACGCCGGCCAGAACCTCCTCGCGGTCGCCGACGGCATGGGCGGTTACGCCGGCGGCGAGGTGGCCAGCTCCATCGCGATCTCCTCGATCCGCCGCCTCGACTCCGAGCCGCCCCGGTCCGACGAGATGGCCGAGGTGCTCCAGCGCGCCGTCGAGCAGGCCAACGCCTCCCTGTCGCGCAGGATCATGGAGGAGCCCCAGCTGGAGAACATGGGCACCACCCTGACGGCCATGCTCTGGGCCGGTCCGCGGGTGGCGCTCATCCACATCGGCGACTCCCGCGCCTACCTCATGCGCGGCCCCCGCTTCGAGCAGATCACCCACGACCACACCCTGGTGCAGACCCTGGTGGACGAGGGCAAGATCACCGAGGAGGAGGTCGCCACCCACCCGCAGCGCTCCCTCATCCTGCGCGCCCTGGACGGCAAGAGCCCGGTCGACCCCGACATCTCCATCAGCGAGGCCAAGGCGGGCGACCGCTACCTGCTCTGCTCCGACGGGCTCTCCGGCGTGGTCAGCAAGAAGACCATCCACGAGACCCTCGCCACCGAGGCCGACCCGCGCAGCGCGGCCAAGAAGCTCATCGAGCTGGCCATCCGCGGCGGCGGCCCGGACAACATCACCGCGGTCGTCGCCGACGTCATCGAGGCCGAGACCGACAGCGAGGGGCCCACCCGCGCCTCCCAGGTGGTCGGCGCCGCGGACCAGCGCCGCGAGAACGTCGACCAGGGCAACGACACACCCGCCAGACGGGCGCAGGAACTGCGCGGGGGATCCGGCGACACCGCCGAGATGGACCCCGTCCGTGACGAGCCCGGCCCGGACGCCTACGCCTCGGGCGGCGCCTACCAGGAGTCCTACAACGGCGACTACGACGACTACGAGGCCCCGCCGGCCGACCGGCGGGGCCGTCCCGAACCCGAGTACCGCCGCAGGCGCTGGTGGCCGATGGTGCTGGTGTTCCTGGTCGTGGTCGCCGTCGTCGCGGGGGCCACGTACTACTTCGGCAGCCGCTACGTGAACAGCCAGTACTACGTGGGCCCCTCCCCCTCGGGGGACACCGTCAGCATCTACCAGGGCATCAACACCGACATCGCGGGCTTCAGCCTGTCGGAGGAGGTGGAGGAGACCGGGATCACCCTGGACTCGCTCTCGGAGGCCGACCGCGGATCGGTGGAGAACACCCTGCCCGCGGAGAGCCTGGACGACGCCCGGGCGAGCGTGGACGTGCTGAGCGAGGGTACGGCCGGGGCCCGGACCGGGGAAGGGTCCGGGTGAGCCCGCGTGAGTAAGGCTTCCGAACCCGAGGCGCCCACCGCGCTGCCACCCGTCAAGAGGCGCAACGCCGAACTGGTCCTCATCCTCTTCGCCATCGTCATCACCATGGCGGGCATCGCGATCGCGGGCGTCAACCTCAACGGCCAGGTCCCCGGCGCGATGTGGACGGTGGGCCTGACCTTCGCGGCCCTGTCCGCCGCCGCGCACGTGGCGATGCGCTTCGTGGCGCCCTACGCCGACCCGCTGATCCTGCCCTGTGCGCTGTTCCTCAACGGCATCGGCGTGGCGATGATCTGGCGGATCCAGGCGGGCGAGGCCGAGGACATCGAGCGCGCCGGGGTCGGCTCGCAGCTGATGTGGACGGCGATCGGCCTGGTCCTGTGCTTCCTCATCATCATCTTCCTCAAGGACCCCAGGGTCCTCCAGCGCTACACCTACGTCAGCGGCCTGGTCGCGATCATCCTCCTCGCCCTGCCGATCATCCCCGGCCTGGGCCAGGAGGTGTACGGCGCCCGGCTGTGGATCGGCATCGGGCCGTTCACCATGCAGCCGTCGGAGTTCGCCAAGATCGCCCTGGTGATCTTCCTGGCGTCCTATCTGATGAGCAAACGCCAGGTGCTCCAGATCGTCGGCAAGCCGATCAAGATCGGCCGCTTCACGCTCATCGAACTGCCCCGGGCGCGCGACCTGGCACCGATCCTGGTCGGCTGGGTGCTGGCCATCGGCATGCTGGTGCTCCTGCGCGACCTGGGCACCTCGCTGCTGCTCTTCGGCACGTTCCTGGCGATGCTGTACGTGGCCACCCAGCGCTCCTCGTGGGTGACCATCGGCCTGCTCCTGTTCGCGGCCGGGGCGTTCGTGGCCTACCTGCTCTTCTGGCACGTCCAGGCCCGCGTCAACATCTGGCTCAACGCCTTCGACCAGGAGGTGTACGAGGCGGTCGGCGGTAGCCAGCAGCTGGTGGAGGGGCTGGTGGGCATGGCCTACGGCGGCCTCTTCGGCACCGGCATCGGCGCGGGGGCCCTGTACGACACCTTCGCCGCCGACAGCGACCTCATCCTCGCCACGATCGGCGAGGAGCTGGGCCTGACCGGCCTGCTCGCCATCCTCATGGTGCTCGGCCTGTTGGTGGAGCGCGGCATGCGCATGGCGCTCGCGACCACCGGCGCGTTCAACAAGCTGCTGGCCAGCGGTGTCGCCTTCCTTCTCGCCTACCAGGTCTTCATCGTCCTGGGCGGCCTGACCCGGGTGATCCCGCTGACCGGCTCGACCACGCCCTTCATGGCGGCGGGCGGTTCCGCGCTGCTGGCGAACTGGATCATGATGGGGATCCTGCTCCGCATCAGTGACAACGCCAGGCGCCCAGCACCGCAGGCCATCCAGGACGAGGGCGCGACACAGGTGATCCGACGATGAACACACCGATCCGCAGACTCAGCATCTTCGCCTTCGTCCTGATCCTGATCCTGATGGCCAACGTCACCTGGCTCCAGGGCTTCCAGGCGCAGGCGATCAAGGACGACCCGCTCAACCGGCGCCAGTTCACCGAACGGCTCAGCGAGGCCCGCGGCCCCATCCTGGTCGCGGACGACAACGTGGCCTACTCGGACAACATCGCCGGCGAGGGTGAGCCCGCGGAGTTCCAGCGCATGTACGAGGGCGGCGGCCTGTACACGCCGATCGTCGGCTCCTTCCGCACCTACGGCGCCTCGGGCATCGAACTCACCGAGAACTCGCTGCTCGACGGCAGCGACGACCGGCTGGCGGTGCGCAACTTCCGCGACATCATCACCGGCCGCGAGCCCGAGGGCGCCCAGGTCCAGCTCACCCTGGACCCGGAGGTGCAGCAGGCGGGCTACGAGGCCTTCCAGGGCCTAGGCGACAAGAACGGCGCGGCCGTGGCGCTCGACCCCAGCACCGGGGCGATCCTGGGCGCGGTGTCCTACCCGTCCTACGACGCCAACGAGGTCGTCAGCATCACCGACATCGACGCGGCCGTGACCAACTACACGGAGCTGGAGGCCGACCCGCGCAAGCCGCTGCTCAACCGGGCCCTCCACGAGTTCTACCCGCCGGGCTCGACGTTCAAGGTGGTGACCGCCGCGGCGGCCATGGAGCACCTGGGCGCCACCCCGGAGACGACCCAGGAGGCGCCCGACGTGCTGGAGCTGGGCGGCACGCTGCCCAACGCCACCCCGGGCGGGACCTGCAACGGCGGCCAGCCCGACACCCTGGCGCACTCGATCCAGATCTCCTGCAACACCTCGATGGCCAACTGGGCCATCGAGATGGGCGGAGAGGCCCTGTCGGAGCAGGCCACCGCCTTCGGGTTCAACCGCGAGGAGGAGTTGACGGTCCCGCTGTCGGTGATCCCGAGCAGCGCTCCGGTGGAGACCGACCGCAACATCCTGGGCCGCGCCGGCATCGGCCAGTCCAACGTGCAGGCGACCCCGCTCCAGATGGCGATGGTCGCCGCGGGCGTGGCCAACTCGGGTGAGGTCATGAAGCCCTACGCGGTGGACACCGTGCGCGACTCGGACCTGTCCGTGGTCACCCAGACCAGCCCGGAGAGCTACTCGCAGGCGGTCAGCGCCAGCACGGCCGAGTCCCTCACCGAGATGATGACCCTGGTGACCGGCCCGGGCGGCTCGGGTACCAACGCGGCCATCTCCGGCATGGAGGTCGCGGGCAAGACCGGTACCGCCGAGACCGGTGACGGAAGCCCCACCCACAACTGGTTCATCGGTTTCGCCCCGGCTGACGACCCGCAGGTCGCGGTCGCGGTCGTGGTCGAGTACGGCGGCGGCAGCGGCAACGAGCTGGCCGCGCCGATCGCCCGGCAGATGATGGAGGCAGTGGTTCAGTAGTGAGCGCCTACGAACCGTCTTCCCAGAACGGTCCCGGTGACCTCACCGGGACCGTTCTGAGCGACCGTTACCGCCTGGAGGAGCAGGTGGGCTCCGGTGGCATGGGCACGGTCTGGAAGGCCACCGACACCCTGCTCAACCGGCCCGTGGCGGTCAAGCTGCTGCACCCCTCCCAGATGGCCGAGCCCACGGCGAGGGAACGGTTCCGCACCGAGGGCCGGATCACCGCCGGCCTCTCCCACCCCGGGATCGCCCAGGTCTACGACTACGGCGAGGAGAACGGCCGCGCCTTCCTGATCATGGAACTCGTGGTCGGCGAACCGCTCTCGCAGGTCCTGCGCGAGCAGGGCCACCTCAGCGCGGACCAGACCCTGGACTTCGTGTACCAGGCGGCCAAGGCCCTGGCCGCCGCGCACGCGCGCGGCGTGGTGCACCGCGACATCAAGCCGGGCAACCTGCTGGTCACCCCGGACGGCCAGCTCAAGCTGACCGACTTCGGCATCGCCCGCGGCGACATGTCGGTCACCCTCACCCAGACCGGCATGGTCATGGGCACCGCCCAGTACATCTCCCCCGAGCAGGCCTCGGGCAGGCCCGCGACCTCCTCCTCGGACCTGTACGCCCTCGGCGTGGTGGCCTACGAGTGCCTGGCCGGAACACCGCCGTTCACCGGCGACACCCCGGTGGCGCTGGCCCTGGCGCACACCCGCGACGAGCCGCCGGAACTGCCCGAGGACGTGCCCGACGACGTCAACCACCTGGTGTCCTCCCTCCTGTTGAAGGAGCCCGAGGAGCGGCCCGCGTCGGCCAGCGAGGTCGCGCACACGGCCGCGGTGATCCGCTCCAACGCCGGAACCGGTCCGCCCACACCCTCCACCGGGTTCCAGGGGATGGCGCAGACCGCCGTGGTGGGAGCGGTGACCGGACCCGGCTCCGGCTCGATGGCGTACCGGACCGGGGGGCAGCCGACCGCCGCCGCCGGTCAGGAGGACGCGTCGGCTAGGCTGGCCGGGGCACCGGAGCGGCGCCGCCGCGTCAGCGTGCCCGTGATCCTCGCGGCCGCGGCCGCGGCGATCATCATCGCGGCCGCGGTGGTGGCCGGATTCCTGTCCAACGGGAGGTCCGAGGTGGGCAACATGCGCGACACCGTCGACCCTCCCGCGGCGAGCCCTTCCTCCTCTCCGGAGGAGACCGAGGAGCCCGTGGAGTCCGCCCCGGCGGACGTCCCCGTGGCCCCGGAGGGCGACACCGGCTGGAATACGCAGCCGCAGGACCCGGTGGGGAGTCCGAGCCCCTCCCCGGACGAGGACGCCGAGGAGAGCGACGCCCCCGAAGACGGTGAGGACGACGACTCCGAGGGCGGCCAGAGCCCTCCGCCCGACCCCGGCACGGGTGAGACCCCGGAGCCCCCGCCGAACAACGGCGGGGGAAACAACGGCGGTGACGACGGCAGTGGCGGTAACAACGGCGGCGGAAACGGCGGCGGAGAAGAAGTAGGCACCACCTAGAGACCGTGAGCGAGAGACGTTCAGGGTAGGCGGCGGCCCGCGGGCGGCCTCCGGAAGACACGAGGATCACTACACGACATGTCCCAGCCCCGGCTCCTCGGCGGACGCTACGAGCTCGACACCATCGTCGGGCGCGGCGGCATGGCCGAGGTCTACCGCGCACGCGACCTGCGTCTCGACCGGCTCGTCGCCATCAAGACCCTCCGACACGACATGGCTCGCGACCACGTCTTCCAGGCCAGGTTCAGACGGGAGGCGCAGTCCGCCGCCTCCCTGAACCACCCGGCCATCATCGCGGTGTACGACACCGGCGAGGACATGATCGACGGGGTGTCCATCCCCTACATCGTCATGGAGTACGTGGACGGGCGGACCCTGAAGGAGCTGCTGGACGACGACCGCCGCCTCCTGCCGGAGCGCTCGGCGGAGCTGGTCGACGGCATCCTCAAGGCGCTGGAGTACAGCCACGACAACGGGATCGTCCACCGCGACATCAAGCCCGCGAACGTGATGCTGACCCGCAACGCCGACGTCAAGGTGATGGACTTCGGCATCGCCCGGTCCATGGACGACAACCAGGCGACGATGACGCAGGCCTCCCAGGTGATCGGTACCGCCCAGTACCTGTCCCCGGAGCAGGCGCGCGGCGAGCGGGTGGACCCGCGCAGCGACATCTACTCCACCGGCTGCGTGCTCTACGAGCTGCTCACCGGCCGTCCGCCGTTCACGGGCGACTCGCCCGTCTCGATCGCCTACCAGCACGTGCGGGAGGAGCCGGTCCCGCCGAGCGAGATCGACCCCCAGATCCCCCATTGGCTGGAGGACGTCACCCTCCGGGCGATGACCAAGAACCGCGAGGAGCGGTACCAGAACGCGGCCGAGATGCGCGCCGACATCCAGCGCGGCCTGGCCGGGATGCCCACCCAGGCGGGCACCATGGCCATGGCCGCCGCCGGCGCCACGACGGCGATGCCGCCCGCGCCCGCCGAGCGGTACGACGACTACGACGATTACGACGACGACTACGACGACCGCTACGACGACCGCGGGAAGGACGGCCGCGGCAAGACCGCGCTGTGGGTCCTTCTGGGCGTCGGCGTGGTCGCCTCCCTGATCCTGGTGTTCGTGCTGATGAACCTGGGGGGAGGGGATCCCGAGACGCAGACCGCCGCGGTACCGGACGTGGCGGGGTCCACCGTCGCGGAGGCCCAGTCCTCCCTGAGCGAGGCGGGCTTCGAGAACGTCACCCCGGAGCAGCAGGCGAGCGAGGACGTCGAGGAGGGCCAGGTCATCGAGACCGACCCGCCCGCCGGCGACGAGGTCCCGGTGGACGAGGAGATCGTCCTGTACGTCTCCAGCGGCCCGGACGCCCTGGAGATCCCGTCCGTGCAGGGCCAGTCCGAGTCCGACGCGACCGGCACCCTGAACGACGCGGGCTTCGAGAACGTCACCTCCGAACAGAGGGCGGACGACAGCGTGCCCGAGGGCCAGGCGATCGGCACCGACCCGGCCGCCGGGGAGGCGGTCGCGCCGGACACCGACATCACGCTGCTGATCTCCTCCGGACCCAACCAGGTACAGGTGCCCGACCTGGTCGGCATGACCCGCGACGGCGCGGAGTCGGCGCTGGCGCAGAGGGACCTGAGCGCCTCCTTCTCCGAGGAGCCGAGCACGGAGGGCCCGGTCGGCACGGTCATCCGGCAGGACCCGGGGTCGGGGCAGAACGTGGCGCCCGGGAGCACGGTGAACGTCGTGCTCGCCACCGAACCGGCCACTCAGGGGCCGTCGGACGGCGACGACGGCGGCGAGTCCCCTCCGGGTGAGGGCGGGGAGACCCCTCCCGGCGGTGAGGACGGGGGCCAGACCCCGCCCGGCGGCGACGACGGCGGCTTCGAGTTCCCGTCCATGCGCAGGGACTGAACGGACAGGGCGTGACGGCGGGCCGCTTCCGTGCGAGGGCAC
>NZ_QPFC01000604.1:0-5307 GCF_003427465.1 Nocardiopsis sp. TNDT3
CATCCCCGGGGACCCCGCCCCGTGGCACGAGTCCCCACCCGAGACCTCCGGGGGTCCTCCGACTCCGTGGACCTCCGGCAACGCGACCCCGTCAGAAAGGCCGACAACCCCATGACCCCCGCTCCCGCGCGCTCCTGGCTGCGCCGCTTCCGGCCCCGCCCCGGGGCCCGGACGCGCCTGGTGTGCCTGCCCCACGCGGGCGGCGGCGCCAACGCCTACCGCGCCTGGGCCGCGCTCCTGCCCTCCGGCGTCGACCTGGTGTGCGTGCAGTACCCCGGCCGCGAGGACCGCTTCGGCGAACCCCTCGTGGACGACATGGCCACCGTCGTCACGGCCGTCGCCGAGGAGCTCACCCCCCTGCTCGACCGGCCCTACGCCCTGTTCGGCCACAGCATGGGCTCCGCCGTGGCCTACGAACTGGCCCGGACCCTGCGCGCGGCGGGCCTGCCCGAGCCGGACCGCCTCTTCGCCTCCGGGCGCCGGGCCCCGGCCGACGCCCCGCCCGGCCGCGTCCACCTCGCCGACGACGAGGCGATCGTCTCCGAGCTGGTCCGCCTGGGCGGGACCCGGCGCGAGGTCCTGGAGGAGCCCGGCCTGCGCGAGGCGGTCCTGGGCTACGTCCGCAACGACTACCGGCTCGTGGAGCGCTACACGCCCTTCCCCGGACCGCCGCTGAGCTGCCCGGTCAGCGTGTTCCTGGGCGACGACGACCCCGAGGTGGACGCGGACCTGGCCAGGCGCTGGTCGGACACCACCAGCGGACGCGTGGACGTGCGCGTGTTCGCGGGCGACCACTTCTACCTCGGACCGGAGCGGGAGGCCGTCGTGTCCGAGGTCCTGCGCCGCCTGGACCCGGCGCTGGCCGCAGCACCCGGACCCTGGCCCAGCACCCCCTGACCACGCCGCAGAACCTGGAGGACACCATTCCCGCCATCGACTACTACTCACCGGGCGCCGAGTTCTTCGACCTCGTCGGCCACCGGCACATGGTCACCAGCACGCCCGCCCTGCGCGCGGCGCTGACCGGCCTGGACACCGCCCACGGACCCGTCGTCGACATCGGCGCGGGCACCGGACTGGTGACCGCCGCCATCGCCGAGATCCTGCCCTCGGCCAGGATCCACTCGGCCGAGCCCTCGCCGAACATGCGCGCGATCCTCACCAGCCGCGTCTTCGCCGACCCCGACCTGCGCCGACGCGTCACCGTGCTGCCCGAACCCGCCCAGGACCTGCCGCTGCCGGACTCGATCTCGGCCGCGGTCGTCTTCGGCGTGGCCGGGCACATCCCCCGCGCCGAACGCCTGGTCCTGTGGCGGCGCCTGGCCGAACGGCTCCCTCGGGGCGGCCCCGTGGTCGTGGAGCTGATGGGGGTGGACACCCCCCGTTCCATCCCGTCCGTGCGCATGTGCCGGGAGACCGTGGGCGACCAGACCTACGAGTGGTGGATGTCCGGCGAGCCCGCCGGGCCCGGGACCATGCGCTGGCGCACCCAGTGGCGGGTCTTCCGCGGCGGCGACCTGGTGCGCACCGTCGACGACGAGTACGACTGGGAGACCTTCGGCGTCGAGCGCCTCGCCGAGGAGTCCGGCATGTCCGTGCGGCGCCTGCCCCGGACCGGCCGCGAGGCCACCCCGGAGATCGGGGTGCTGGTCAGGTGAGCACCGCACAGGACACCTCCCCGCGCACACAGGCCGCGCCGGAGCCGGGGACCGGGCGCGCGCCCTCCCCGCTCGGCGTCCTCCTGGAGCCGATCCGGGGGCGCGTCCGCGCTGCCGTGGTCCTCCAGGGCCTGGCCAGCGCGCTCGGCCTCGTCCCCCTGATCTGCCTGGCCGAGGCCGCCGCCGCGCTGCTGGCCGACGGGCCGACCGACACCGCCCTGGTGTGGACGCTGGTCGCGGTCGCGCTGGCCGGAGCGGTCGCCGCCCTGGCCGCGGGCACCGCCTCCACCCTGGTCGGGCACCTGGCCGACAACGACATGCAGCTGTCCGTGCGGCGCGCCCTGGCCCGCCACCTGGGGCGGGTTCCGCTGGGCTGGTTCTCCGGCCGCGGCTCGGGCCGGGTCAAGAAGGCCCTGCACGACGACATCGAGGACGTCCACTCCCTGGTCGCCCACACCCTCCCCGACCTGGCCGCCGTCGTGGCGGTCCCCGTGGTCGCCCTGGCCTACCTCGCCTCCGTGGACTGGCGCCTGACCCTGGTCGCGGTGCTGCCGGTGGCCGCGGGAGTCCTGCTGTTCGCGCGGGCCATGGCCGGGTCCATGAAGAAGATGGCCGAGTACGCCGAGGCGATGGGCGCGGTCAACACCGCGGCCGTGGAGTTCGTGGACGGCATCCAGGTGGTCAAGCACTTCGGCGGCCACCGCAGGGCCCACGAGCGCTTCACCCGGGCCGCCGACGCCTTCGCGGACTTCTTCGTCTCCTGGTCGCGCGCCACCACCCCGGCCACGGTCGCCTCCTTCCTGGTGCTGTCGGCGCCCACGGTCACCGTCACCGTGGTGGCGGCGGGGGCGGGCTTCGCCGCCCTGGGCTGGAGCGAACCCGTCTCGGTGGTGGCCTTCGCCCTGCTGGCCCCTGCGCTGTGCGCGCCGATGAACGTGATCGGCTCGCGGGTGCAGCAGATCCAGACGGCGCGGGCCGCCGCCGGACGGGTCCGCGACCTGCTCGCCACCCCGCCCCTGCCCGAGGGCTCCGGCGGGGGACCGCGGGGCGCCCGCGTGGTCTTCGACGGGGTGCGCTTCGCCTACCCGGCCCAGGACGGCGCCGAGGGGAGCGGAGCGGGCGAGGAGGTCCTGCGCGGCGTGGACCTGGTCCTGGAACCGGGCACCGTGACCGCCCTGGTCGGCCCGTCCGGCGCGGGCAAGACCACCCTGGCCACCCTGCCCGCGCGCTTCGCCGACGTCACGGCGGGCGCGGTCACCGTGGGCGGGGCGGACGTGCGCGACATCCCCGCCGAGGAGCTGTACCGCACGGTCGGCTTCGTGTTCCAGGACGTGCGGCTGCTGCGGGAGACCGTGGCCGACAACATCGCCATGGGCCGCCCCGGGGCGACCCGTGAGGAGGTGGAGGAGGCCGCCCGCGCCGCCCGCGTCGCCGAACGGATCGAGGCGCTGCCGCGCGGCTACGACTCCGTGGTGGGTGAGGACGCCGACCTGTCCGGCGGTGAGGCCCAGCGGGTCTCCATCGCCCGCGCCCTGCTCGCCGACACCCCCGTGCTGGTGCTGGACGAGGCCACCGCCGCCGTGGACCCGGTGTCGGAGGCGGCCATCCAGGACGCCCTCGGCGAACTGGCCCGGGGCCGCACGGTCCTGGTGATCGCGCACCGGCTGAGCACCGTGGCCGGGGCCGACCTCATCGCGGTCATGGACGAGGGGCGCGTGGTGGAGCGCGGCACCCACGGCGAGCTGCTGGCGCGCGGCGGCCGGTACGCCGACCTGTGGCGCGCCCAGCACCCGGAGGCCGGTGACGGGGACGCCCATGACGGGGCCGCACGAGACGAACCGGGAGAAGACCAGTGATCCGCGCCTTCCTCAAGGCCCTGGGACCCGAGCAGGCCGGGCCCATGCGCGCGAGCCTCGCGCTCACCACCGTCGTCTCGGCCCTCCAGGGCGTGCTGTTCGCCCTCCTGGTGCCCGTGCTGTCCCACCTCCTGGGCCCCGACCCGGACCGGGCCTGGCCCTGGGCGGCCGTCCTGCTCGCCGCCACCGCCGTCTACGCTGTCCTGCGCGCGGGCAGCCTGTACCTCAACTTCCGCGTCGGCGGCGCGCTCTCGCGGGCCCTGCACCACCGGCTCGGCGACCACGTCGTCCGCCTGCCCCTGGGATGGTTCACCGGAGGCCGGGTCGGGGAGCTCAACCGCCTCGCCACCGACGGCGTCTCCCGGGCCACCAGCCTGCCCGTGCACCTGTACCCGCCCCTGGCCGACGCGGTGGTCACCCCCCTCGTCTCGGTCCTGGCCCTGTTCGTGTGGGACTGGCGGATCGCGCTCGCGGCCGCCGCCTGCCTCCCGCTGCTGTGGATGGTCTTCACCCTGTCCGGGGAGGCGGTCGGGCGCAACGACGCCGCACGCGACGCCGTCACCGACGAGGCCGCCGACCGGGTCCTGGAGTACGCCCGCGCCCAGCCCGTGCTGCGCGCCTTCGGCAGGACGGACAAGGGCGGCCAGCGCCTCGACGCGGCGCTGGAGGCCGAGCACGGCGCCGCCCGCCGCCTGCTGCTGCGCGCGGTCCCCGCCCTGCTCGGCTACTCCTTCGCGGTGCGCCTGGCCTTCGGCCTGCTCCTGGTCGCCACCGTGTTCCTCGCGCTCGGCGGCACCCTCGACGCTCCCCTGGCGGTCGCGCTGCTCGTGCTCGTGGCCAGGTTCGTCCACCCCCTGTCCGGCGCGGCCGACCAGGGGGCCGCCCTGAGGATGGCGACGAACGGGCTCGACCGGATCAACGCCGTCCTGGAGGCGCGCCCCCTCCCCGAACCGGACACGCCGGTGCCGCCCCGGGGCGCGGACGTGGAGTTCGACGACGTGTGCTTCTCCTACGCCCCGGACGGGCCCCGCGTCCTGGACGGGGTCTCCTTCCGGGCCGAACCCGGGACGCTCACCGCCCTGGTCGGGCCCTCGGGTTCGGGCAAGACCACGGTGGCCCGGCTGCTGGCGCGCTTCCACGACGTCGACGCGGGCAGCGTGCGCCTCGGCGGGGTGGACGTGCGCTCGGTCGGCAGCGAGGAGCTGTCCCGGCACGTGGCGATGGTCTTCCAGGACGTGTACCTGTTCGACGCGAGCATCGCCGAGAACGTGCTCCTGGCCGACCCCGCGGCCACGCGGGAGGACCTGGACCGGGTGGCCGCCGCCTCCGGCCTCGACGCGGTGGTGGCCGAGTTGCCGGACGGCTGGGACACCCGCGTCGGCGAGGGCGGCGCCTCGCTCTCGGGCGGGCAGAAGCAGCGGGTCTCCATCGCCCGCGCCCTGCTCAAGGACGCGCCGGTCGTCGTCCTGGACGAGGCCTCGGCCGCCCTGGACGCGGAGAACGAGGCGCTGCTGACCGCGACCGCCGTTTCCCTGGCGCGGGAGCGCACGGTGCTCGTCATCGCCCACCGGCCCGCCACCGTGGCCGCCGCGGACCGGGTGGTCTTCCTCGACGCCGGACGCGTCGCGGAGGCCGGAACCCCGGCCGAACTCCTCGCCGCGGGAGGGCGCCACGCCGAGTTCGCCCGTGCGCGCGAGCGGGCCCGGGGCTGGAGGCTGACCGCCGAACCCTCCTGACCCGGAGCGGCCGTCCGACCCGGACCGGTCCCGATCGCGTCCGCGCGCGGCGCCCCC
>NZ_QPFC01000605.1:0-2662 GCF_003427465.1 Nocardiopsis sp. TNDT3
GGGGCCCTGACGGAGGCCGGTGAGCTGGCGCCCGGGGACGGGCGGGGCCGGGTGCGCCTGGTGCGGCCCGAGCGCTACGCGGGCGCGGCCGGGGAGGAGCCCGCCGACCCGGTGGCCCACCTGCTCCCCCGCTACTCCCGGGCGCTTGCGGAGCTGGCGCGGGCCGTGGAGGAGGGGCCCGCCTCGGATCTGGACCTGGACCACGTGGCCGCGACGGCCGAGACCGCGCTGCGCCGGGCGCTGCTGCTGTCCACCCGGTTCGACCTGCGCGACCGCACGCTCCTGTGCGTGGGCGACCACGACCTGACCTCGGTGGCGCTGACCCTGGTGTGCCCTGGCGCCCGGGCGCAGGTCGTGGACATCGACGAACGCGTCCTGGCCCACATCGACTCCCTGGCGGCCGAGCTCGGGCTGGCGGTGCGTACGCACGCCGCGGACCTGCGTCTGGGGCTGCCGCCCGCGGTGCGCGGCGGCGCGGACGTGGTGTTCACCGATCCCCCCTACACGCCCGACGGGGTGGAGCTGTTCGTGCGGCGCGGTGTGGAGGGGATGGCCGATCCCCGCCGGGGCCGGGTGCTGGTGGCCTACGGGGCCAGTGAGACCACCCCGCGGCTGGCCGCGGCCACGCAGGCGAGGCTGGTGCGGATGGACCTGCTGTTGGAGGCGGTGTGGCCGGACTTCAACCGCTACCACGGGGCCGAGTCGATCGGCGCGGCCTCCGACCTGTACGTGCTGCGGCCTCTGGCGCGTACGCTGCCCGCTCCCTCGGGTGAGGTGGCGCGCGTGTACAGCCAGGGGGTGAACGCCAAGGAGGCCCGGGGCGGTCTGGACGCCGACCGGGCCCGCGCCGTGCTGGACCGGGTGGCCGGGGAGACCGCGAGTGCCGCGGGTCCCGGCGGGACCGGGGAGACCGGTGGGGCCGGGGAGGCCGGTGGTGATCGCGCGCCGACGCTGGTGGGCGCGTGGCCGGGCGAGGTCGCCGGGTCGGGGCGGGTGCGCCTGTCCACGTGGTTGGAGGCGCCCGGGCAGGGCGGCGGACGCGCGGTGGTCAATCTCACGGGCGGGTGGGACCGCTGGGCGGCGCGGGCGGCCCTGGCCGCCGCCGGGGACACCGTGTACGTGCTGGTGCCGTCCTCGGCGGCGTGCGTGCGCGACGAGGCGGGCCAGCGGGGGCTGCGCGCCCTGGTGGAACCGCGCTTCGGGGTGCGGTTCCTGCGCGGGTTCGGCGCGGACGGCCTGACGGCGGTGCGGCTGACCCGGCGCCCGGACGCGGACTCGGCGGTGGACCGGCTGCTGGTGTACGTGCAGGAGAGGGCGCACGGCACGCTCACCGCGACCCTGCGGGCGGGGCTGGTGGAGGTGTCGGCGTGGCGGGAGAGCCCGGTCAACAAGCGCACGGCGCGCCACGCGGTGGCCGCGGCGCCGGAGTGGGTGTCCGGGCACACCCTGCTCGATCTGCCCGAGCACCGCTTCGGTGAGCTGCGCGGGGTGGCCGCCGACCTCCTGGAGCGGGTGGGGTCCTCCCCGGCCTGACGCTGTACCGGCCCGTCCCCTGGGCCGATCGCAGGGCAGGACCCTCGCGTCACATCAGCGACGGTTCCGGCCAGCCAACGGGCTGCTGCGTGCCCGTCCCGGAGACGGCGAAGGGGCCCTCGGCGGTGCCGCGGGCCCCTTCGTGTGTGCGGGGTGGAGGCTCAGCCGGTGCCGGTGGTTCCGGGCAGCTCCGTGCCCGTGCCCTCGTTGCCGGTCACACTCTCACCTTCGACGCCAGTGCCGGTGCCGTCGGTGCCCAGGCCCTCGGTCCCGGTGCCCGTTCCGTCGGTTCCCGTGCCCTCGGTTCCGTCGGTGCCCGTTCCCTCGGTCCCCTCCGTCGTCCCCTCGGTGCCGCCGCCGGTGGTGCCCTCCTGCTGCACCATGCGCCGGTAGAGCGGGTCGCGGAAGTTGGCCAGCGCCACGAGCGGCCCGGACAGGCTGACCCTGTCCTCCACCGACTCCGAATCGGTGGGCTGCACCCACACCAGGACCAGGTAGTGGCCGCTGACGACCGCGTCACTGGCGCTGTAGCCGCTGCCCAGGCGGTCGAAGGGCTCGGCGCCGGACGGCGAGAGCACGAAGCCGGGGTCCTGGGCGCCCTCCCCCTCGGGTTCGGCGAGGGCCGCGGCGACCGCGCGGCTGCCCTCGACGTCGGCGAGGTTGAACACGGCCACGACGCCGAAGTAGGTGTCGGACACGTAGGTGGCGCGCCCGGCCTGGGTGCAGTCGGCCTCGGCCAGGGCGGTCTTGACGGGCTCGCCCCACACCGCGGCGGCGCAGTCCTCGGCCAGGACCGATTCGCCCAGGGTGAAGTCGATGCTCTGGCTGGAGATCTCGGCGTTGCGGTCCCCGAACAGCTCGTTCTCGTTGAGGGGGCGGCTGTCGGCCTCGCGGGTGGCGAGCACCTCGTTCATGCTGCCGGCGTCGACGACCCGGTACACGGCGGGGCGGGTCTGGGGGGCGGCCTGCCCCTCGCCGCCGCCCTCCCCCGCGTTGAGGTACAGGACCACGCCGAGGGCGATCAGCGCCACGACCAGCACTCCGGCCACGATGGCGATGAGGGGGCCCAGGCGCCTGGACTCCTTCTTCCTGCGCCCCCCGGCCCGTCGGCGTCCGCCCTCCCGGGAGG
>NZ_QPFC01000606.1:0-1766 GCF_003427465.1 Nocardiopsis sp. TNDT3
CTCCGGTCCGGCGCTCCGGACCGGAGCCCACCGGGTCATCGCGCGTGCGCGTCGCCGTGCTCGCGTGGAGCGGGGGTGCCCGGGTCGGCCCCGGAGCGCTCGGCGTCGCGACCTTGGCGGCTGCCGCGTGGCGCGGGTGTTCAGGGGTGCCGCGTCCAGGTTCCCCCGGGCGCCGTCAACAGCCGTGTTCGTCGGGCGAGGGGCGGAGCCGCCGCCCCTCGGGGGTGAAGGTGAAGGCCGCGCGGAACGGGCCGCCGCCGAAGCGCACGGCGAGCAGGACCGGCTCGGGGCGCGCGGGAGGCCAGGAGGGCTCGGCGCCGGGTTCGGTGCCGTTCCAGAGGTGGAAGAACACCACGGGCTGACGCCGGTCCTCGGTGAGGTAGCCCAGCGTCTTGCCGGAGAAGGGGCCGCCTCCGCCGAAGAGCACCGACGGGGGACCGAACTCGGCGACCACCCCCGTCCACAGGCGGTCGGTCTCCGCCCAGCGGCGGACGCGGCCCCTGAGCGCGTCGTAGGCCCGGGCGTCCAGGACGCGGTCGGGTTCCAGCCAGCCGCGCCGGTGCGCGAACTCGGCGTGGACGGAGGCCATGCCGTGCTCGTAGTCGCCGCCCGGGACAAGCCGCCGGAAGGCTCCGGTGACCCCGGTGGGGGACCAGGCCCCGCGTTCCTCCAGAAGCCGCTGGTGCTCGGCCCCCGCCCGCGGTTCACGCTCCATGAACAGCAGGTGGTCCACCAGCATGCGCAGGGTGGTCTCGCCTCCGTACATCCCGGGCCGCCGCAGGGCCAGGTTCAACTGGCCGACGAGGTGGGAGTGCATGTCCTCGGACGCCACGAGTGTTCTGGATGTGCCCATGCGCGCATTCTTCCCGCTGAGCCGCTCCGGTGCCTCCACGGGCTCCGGGCTCCAGCGGAAGGGATTGACGAACTTGTGTTAGCGAGTAACACTTCTTGTGTCGGAACCGGTCGGGGGAGGGGCGGACATGGACCAGCGCACGCGCCGCAGGCAGCGCAACAGGGCCGCCATCCAGGAGGCCGCCCTGCGCCTGTTCGAGCGGCAGGGCTACGAGGCGACCACGGTCGCCCAGATCGCCCGTGAGGCGGGCGTCTCGCACATGACGTTCTTCCGCTGCTTCCCCTCCAAGGAGGACGTGGTCCTGCGGGACGAGTACGACCCGATGCTGGAGGAGCTGGTCCGCGAGCAGCCCGACACGCTCCCGGCCGTCGAGCGGATCCATCGGGCCACCCTGGTCGGACTCGGCCGGGTCTACGAGGACAACCGGGAGGCGCTGCTGGCCCGGGCCCGCCTCCTACTGTCCATCCCGGCCCTGCGCTCGCGTATCGGCGAGAACCTGGCCTCGGCGAGCACCGCCTTCGAGCGCGGTCTGGCCCCCGCCCGGGGTGGGGCCTTCGACCCGAATCCGCCTGGAAGTGGAGCCTCTGGTCCGGATTCGCCTGCAAGCGAGGTCCCCGCTCCGGATCCGCGTGGAAGCGACGCCCCCGCTCCGGATCCGTCTGGAAGCGCAACCCCCGGCCTGGCTCCGCCCGGAACCGAGGACCCCGCACCCGTCCTGGCTCCGCCCGGGACCGAACCCCCCGACCTGGAGACCAGGGCCGTCGCCGCCGCCTGTTCGGCGGCGCTGTCCGAGGCCGTCGTCGCCTGGGTCGACTCGGACGGGCAGGACGAACTGCCCGCGCTCGTCGACCGGGTCTTCCTCGCCCTGCGCGCCGCCCCACCCTCCCACCACCGATCCTGAGGACCCCCCATG
>NZ_QPFC01000607.1:0-9064 GCF_003427465.1 Nocardiopsis sp. TNDT3
CCCGCCGGACCCACCGAGCCCGCCGGACCCACCGGGACCGCTGTCGCCGAGGCCGTCGCCGCTCCTCCCGCCCCCGGCGCCGTCCCGGTCCTGGCCCTGGAGAACCTGACCTGGTCGGTCGGCGGCGCCCTCATCGTCGACGACGTCACCATGGCCGTGGACGAGGGAGAGTTCGTCGCACTCATCGGCCCCAACGGCGCGGGCAAGACCTCCCTGTTCAACCTGGTCTCCGGCCTCACCCGGCCCACCGGCGGCCGTGTCCGCCTCGCCGGGACCGACGTCACCCGCCACGCGCCCCACCGCCGCGCCCGGCTCGGCATGGGCCGCACCTTCCAGACCTCCAGCGTCTTCGGCGACCTCACCGTCGGCGCCAACGTCGGCCTGGCCGTCCAGGCCCGCACCGGGGAGTCGCGCCGCTTCTGGCGCCCGGCCACCCCCGACGGCGGACCCGGGGCCACCGCCGCCCTGGACCTGGTCCGCCTCTCCCACCGGGCCGACGCCCTCGCGGGCGACCTGTCCCACGGCGACAAGCGCAAGCTCGAACTCGCCCTCCTCCTGGCCCGCCGCCCCCGCCTCATCCTCCTGGACGAGCCCATGGCCGGGGTCAGCGCCGGGGAGGTCGGCGAACTCACCACCGTCATCCGGGACGTGCACCGCGAACAGGGCTGCACGGTCCTCATGGTCGAACACCACATGGAGGTGCTCCTCGACATGGCCGACCGCCTGGCCGTGATGCACCACGGCGCGCTGCTGGCCCTCACCGACCCGGACTCGGCCATGGCCGACCCCGAGGTGCAGGCCGCCTACCTCGGGGACGGGGCGTGAGCGCCGGGGGGCCGCTGCTGGAGGCGGCCGACCTGCACGTGTGGATCGAGGGCTCGCACATCCTCCAGGGCGTGTCCCTCACCGTGCCCGGCCGGGGCGTCACCGCGCTCCTGGGCCGCAACGGCGTCGGCAAGACCACCACAGTCAAGGCGCTGCTCGGCCTGGTGCCCCGCACCGGCCGGGTGTCCTTCGACGGCGCGGACATCACCGCCCGCCCCACGCACGCCATCGTCACCATGGGCATCGGCTACGTGCCCGAGGAGCGCGGCGTCTTCTCCGCGCTCACCGTCGCCGAGAACCTGCGCCTGGCCGAGCGCCGCCCCGGCCAACCGCGCTACGGCCTCGTCCACGAGCTGTTCCCCGAACTCCGCGAACGGGCCGACCAGCCCGCGGGCACCCTGTCCGGCGGCCAGCAGCAGATGCTCGCCATCGGCCGCGCCCTGCTCAACGACAACAAACTCCTCATCGTGGACGAGCCCACCAAGGGCCTCGCCCCCCGCATCGTCCGCGAGGTCGCCGACGCCGTCGCCCGCGCCGCCGAACAGGTGCCGGTCCTGCTCGTGGAGCAGAACCCGTCCCTGGTCCGGCGGGTGGCCGAACGGGCCGTGGTGCTCGACGCGGGCCGCGTGACCCACACCGGGCCCGCCCTGGAACTGCTCGACGACGCCGACCGCGTCCGCGAACTGCTGGGCGTCTCCCGCGCCGCCGCCGGAACCGAAGGGAGGCGGACCGCGTGAGCACCGTCGTCCTGCTCGCCATCACCGGGCTCGGCCTGGGAGCCCTGTACTTCCTCATCGCCTCCGGGCTCTCGCTCATCTTCGGCCTGATGGACGTGCTGAACTTCGCCCACGGCGCCTTCCTCGCCCTCGGCGCCTACGGCACGTGGTGGGCCGCCGGGCACCTGCCCGGGGCCGGGACGGACGGGTTCGGCTTCCTGCTCGCCGTCGCCTTCGGCGTCGGCGCGGGCACCCTGGCCGCCACCCTGGTCGAACTCTGCGTCATCCGCCCGCTCTACGGCAGGCACCGCGAGCAGATCCTCGCCACGGTCGGCCTCAGCCTGGCCGTCCCCGCGCTCATCCAGGCGGTCTGGGGAGCCGACCCGCTCACCTTCCCCAAGCCCGAACTGGTGAGCGGCACCGCGGCGGTCCTCGGCGTGAACATCCCCCGGGACCGGTTCCTGCTCATCCTGGCCGCCGCCGCCGTGTTCGCGGCCCTGTGGCTGTTCAACTCGCGCACCCGCTACGGGCTCGTCGTCCGGGCGGGCGTGCAGGACCGCGCCATGGTCACCGCGCTGGGCATCGACGTGCGCAGGTCGTTCACGCTGGTGTTCGCCATCGGCGGCGCCGCCGCGGCACTGGCCGGGGCCCTGGGCGGACTGTACTTCGGCGTGGTCACCCCCACCCAGGGGATGTCCCTGCTGGTCTTCGCCTTCATCGTCGTGGTGATCGGCGGCACCGCCTCGCTCACGGGCTGCGCGATCGCCGCCGTCGCGGTCGGACTCATCCAGCAGTTCGCCAACTACTACACCGTCGCCGGGCTCGGCGACATCGCCGTGGTCATCGTCCTGGCGCTCGTGCTGCTCACCAGGCAGGGCGGTCTGACCGCGAAGAAGTCAGCGGAGAGGGTGGCATGATGACCGACACCGACGTGGCCACCCGGTCCTCCCGGGGCCCCGAGTCCCCCGGAGCGGCCTCCGGGGGGAGCGCGCGCGGGCGCCGCCTGCCCCGCTGGGCGGTCCCGGTCGCCGTCCTGGCGGTGGCGCTCTGCCTGCCCTTCTCCACCCTGCGGATCCCGGTGCTGTTCGAGGGCGCCCTCAACAGCCCGCCGACCCTGCACCTGCTGGCGTTCTGCCTGGTCTTCGGCGGCCTGGCCACCAGCTACGACCTGCTGTACGGCAGGGTGGGCCTGCTCTCCTTCGGCCACGCCCTCTACTTCGCCTGCGGTGCCTACACCGCCGCCCTGCTCATGCGGGTGGTCGAACTCCCGCTCCTGTGGGCGGCGCCGGTCGCCGTCGTGGGCGGCACCCTGCTGTCCCTGCTCCTCGGCGCGGTCTCGCTGCGGGTCAACGGCATCGCCCTGGCCATGGTCACCCTCGCCTTCGCCCAGGCCGGGTCGATCCTCGTCTCCCGAGACCCCGGACGCCTGACCGGCGGCGAGGAGGGGCTGTCCCTCGACACCGACAGGGTCCCGGACGCGTTCGTGGGCGTGGCCAACACCGTCAACCTGTACTGGGCGGCCGTCGCCTTCGCCGCGTTCTCCGTCGGCGTGGTGTGGTGGCTGACCTCCTCCCCCGTCGGCCGCGTCTGGCGGGGCATCCGCGCCAACGAGCAGCGCGTCGCCGTCCTCGGGGTCAACCCCTACCCCTACAAGCTGGCGGCGTTCACCGTCGGAGGCGGCCTGGCCTCCCTGGGCGGTGTCGCCTACCTCCTCGTCACCGGGGGCGTCACCCCCGGCATCACCACCGCCGAGTTCACCCTCACCCTGCTGGTCATGGTGGCCCTGGGCGGCGCGGGCACCCGCTGGGGGCCGCTGCTGGGCGCCGCCCTGTACACCTACGCCGACCACCGCCTCCTCCAGCTGGGCGGCTCCGAGGCCTTCGCCGCCCTGCCCGCGTGGATCGCCGCGCCGCTGTCCCAGCCCCTGTTCATCCTCGGCACGCTGTTCGTGCTGATGGTGTTCTTCTTCCCCGGCGGTCTCGTCGCCCTCCCCGGGCGCGTCCGCTCGGCCCTACGCGACAGGAAGGCCGCACGGACATGACCGACGTCTGGACCGATGGGGACGAGTACACCGTCCCCGTCCCCGGAGGAGACCTCGCCGTCACCCGCTGGGGCGGCCGTTCCACGACCCCCGTCCTGGCCGTCCACGGCATCACCGCCAACGGCCACTCGTTCGCCCGCGTGGCCGCGGAGCTGGACGGGACCGGCCTGATCGCCCCCGACCTGCGCGGACGCGGCCTCAGCGGACACCTGGGCGGTCCGCGCGGGCTGGTCGCGCACGCCGACGACATGATCGCCGTGCTCGACGCCCACGGAGTGGGGGCGACCGTCCTGGTCGGCCACTCCATGGGCGCGTTCGTGGCCTGCCTGGCCGCCGTCCGCCACCCCGACCGGGTGTCGGGGCTGCTGCTGGTCGACGGCGGGTACGGGCTGCCCGTCCCGCCGGGGACCGACATCGACACCGTGCTCGGGCCCGCCACGGCCCGTCTGCGCATGACCTTCGAGGGCCCCGACCACTACCGGGAGTTCTGGCGGGGGCATCCGGCCTTCGCCGGGCGCTGGAACACCTGGACCGACCACTACGTCCTGCGCGACCTGGTGGGGGAACCGCCCGCCATGCGCTCGGCCTGCGACGAGGAGGCCGTGCGCGCGGACGGGGCCCAGGTCCTGGCCGACCCGGACGCGCTCGGCGCCGTCCACCGGCTGCCCTGCCCCGCCCGCCTGCTGTGGACGGCGCGGGGGCTCCTGGACGACAGTCCGGGGCTGTACACGCCCGAGCGCCTCGCCGGGCTGCCCGAGGGCGTGGTGACCGTCGAGCTGCCCGACGACAACCACTACAGCCCGCTGTTCTCCCCGACCGCCGGTCTGGTCGCCGAGCACGTCCGCGCGCTGGTCAGGGCCGTCGCCCCCGGTGTTCCTCGGCGGTCGGCTCGGTAGGTCCTTCGGGGTCGACCGCCGAGGCGGGGCCGCGCCTGGTCGGATGCCGGGGGCGGCGAGGTGGAGTCGGCAGGCGCGGTCCAGTGCGTCCGCGGGGGTGCCTGCGGCGCTGCCGGTGGTCAGCGGGGAGTCTTCGCAGCGGTCTCTGCTGGCCAGGCAGAGGGGGGAGCCCCACCTGCCGACGGCGCCCGCATAGCGCAGCCGCATCAGCTTGTCCCGTGCGCCATGGGCCGGTCCCGCCTCGACGTACCTCGATCGGCCTGTCCGCCCCGCCTGTTGCCGCTGTCCGTCCACTCACCCTGCGTGCTGCCGAGCGCGAGCGGCTGGAACTGATGGCCTACGGCCACAAGACTGAGTACCGGCTGCGGATGCGCGCGCGGGCTGCCAGGGCACCTCAGAAGAGGCCGCCGCTTGCGTGGATGGTCTGGCCGTTGATCCACGCGCCCTCGTCCGAGACCAGGAACGCGACCACCGATGCGATGTCGGCCGGCTCGCCCAGGCGGCCGAGGGGCGTCTGGCTACGGATGGACGCGGCCACGTCAGCCGGCATCTGAGCTTGCAGGGCCTCGGTGCGGGTAGCGCCGGGCAACACGCTGTTCACCGTGATCCCGCGCGGTCCGAGCTCGTGTGCCGCCGTCCGGGCCAGTTGCTCAGCTGCCGCTTTACTCGCGGCGTAGAGGCCCGCGCCGGGATGCGCCACGACGGTCGCACCGCTGGAGATCACGACGACCCGCCCACCGTGGCGCATGTGGAGTACGGCCTCCTTCAGGGCTCTGAAGACGGGCCGGGTGTTGATGGCGAAGTGCAGATCCAAGTCCTCGTCCGTGGCATCCGCCAGGGACGTGGGGCGCGCCATCCCCGTATTGCTGACGAGGACATCCAGCCCGCCGTACTCCGCGACGGCCGTCTTGACCAGGGAGCTCAGCTGCGTCGCGTCGCGCACATCGGCTCGCACCGCGGTGGCCCGTCCGCCCGCACGCTCGACGGCGGCCACGGCGTCCTTCGCCGCGACCGCGTCCGAGTGGTAGTTGACGATCACCCGCGCTCCATCCGCCCCCAACCGTTCGGCGACAGCGCGCCCGATCCCCCGGGACGCTCCCGTCACGACCGCGACCTTGCTGTTCATGCGTATGCCCGAGCCTCTCGAAAGGTGATGATGTCGATAGGTGAGATGCTCTCCTAAATTGTCGATGAAGTCAATCATCTAGACTGTCCCCCATGACCTCGCATGCCCTTGCCGCCGCCGTGACCACGCTGCACCGCGAGGCCGCCGCCCTCTACGCGCTCATCGGGCGCGAGTTCGGCCTGACCACTCAGCAGGCCCAGCTGCTGTGCGTCCTGACTTCCGATCGGCCGTCCTTCAGCGAACTGGCCGCCACTCTCGGCTGCGACAGGACCAATGTCACCGGCATGATCGACCGGCTGGAGAGGCGGGGGCTGCTGGCGAGGGAGCGCGACAGCGAGGACCGCAGGGTGCATCGCGTAACGGCCACCCAGGAGGGCGAACAGCTGATCGCGCGCCTACGGGATCGCTTCGCCGAATCGGTCGCCGACCGGTTCAGCCGTCTCACACCCGAGGAACATGACCGCCTCGCCGCCCTGGCGACCGCACTCACCCCCGGAACAGCACCGAACTCGAAACACTGATGGCCCTGGTCGGCGAACCGGCCGCTCCACGCCACCCCCCTGCGGCGCACCGCCGCTGTGCGCTCCACGGGCGCGGGGTTCGCGGCCCGCTCAACCGCCGTTCTGGTCGCCCAGCAGGTCCACGCCCCGGTCCAGCAGGCCGTGCAGGTGCAGGGCCAGCTGGAGCTCCAGCGCCCGGCCGGGACGCTGCCAGTCCGCCCCGATCAGCTGACCGATCCGCTCCAGGCGCTGCGCCACCGTGTTCACGTGGATGTGCAGGTCCTCCTTGGCGCGCGACAGGTTGCCCCCGGCGGCGAAGTACGCCCGCAGAGTCTCCACCAGCAGCGTTCCCCGCCTGGCGTCGTACTCCAGCAGCGGCCCGAGCGTCGCCGACACGAACCCCGGCACGTCCCGGTCCTGGCTCAGCAGCAGCCCCGAGAACCCCAGGTCCCCCGTGGTCGCCACGTCCCCCTCCCGTCCCAGCGCACGCAGCGTCTGGAGGCACCGGGCCGCCTCGGCGAACGCGTCCCCGAACGAGGCCGGACCGGCCGTCGGACCGGCCAGCCCCGCCGTCACCGGGCCGTTCACCGCACCCGACAGCTCGTCGGCCACCCGTCGGCCCACCGCCGACGGGTCCCTCCCGGGCAGCGCCAGCACCAGGCGGCCCGACCGGCTCCCGGCCAGTCCCCCGGTGGTCTCCGCGACGTGGGTCGCCGCCGAGCGCAACCGCCCCGGGTCCCCGCCCGGGGCCTCGGCCACCACCAGCACGTGCGGCGCGTCCAGGTCCGCGTGCAGCAGCGCGGCCCGCTGGCGCAGCGAAACCGGATCGCGCGCGGGCACCTCCAACAGCTCGTCCAGCAGGTCCCCGCGCAGCCTGTGCTCGGTCTCGCTCACCGAACGCCGGATGAGCAGCAGCAGCGCCGTCACCATCGCCGACCGCTCCAGGACGCGCTGGTCGGTGGAGTCCAGCTCCACCCCGCGCAGCACCAGCGTTCCCAGCGGCTCGGTCCCGGCCGCCGCCGTCGCCACCCACGCCCGGCCCGCCCGCACCGCGCGGCCGCTGGCCAGCGACGAGCGCACCGCCTCGGCCAGGTCCCCGTCGCCCGCGTCCCACGGGACACCCTCCCGCACCACACCCTCCGGGCTGGCGGTCACCGAGGAGTCCGAGGTCGCGTCGTGGATCAGCACCGTGCCGCCCAGCACCTCGGCCACCGCCGCCGCGACCTCGCGCACGCCGCCGCCCCGCAGCACCAGGTCGGTCAACCGGTCGTGCGCCGCCGCCGACCGCTCCACCGACGCCGTGTGCCGCTGCAACCGCTCGTTGACGGTGTGCAGCTCGTCCAGGGCACGCCGGGTGTCGTCGATGAGGTTCGCGCTGTCGATCGCGATCGCCGCGTGCGCGGCCAGCGACGACAGCAGCGCCACCTCCGAGTGGGCGAAGGGGCGCTCGCGCCGGTTGGCGGCGAACAGCACGCCCACGTCGCGTCCGTTCATCTTCAGCGGCACGCCCAGGATGGCCACCAGGCCCTCGTCGCGCACCGCGTGGTCGATGTTCTCCGCGTGCGTGAACCGGGGATCGGCGAAGTAGTTCGCCGTCACGTACGGCAGGGCCGTGGTCGCCACCAGCCCGCCCAACCCCTTGCCCGGGGCCAGCCGCAACCGCTGGAACGCCGCCGACACCGACCCCGACGTCACCCGCATGTACGTGCCGCCCGCCTCCGGGTCGCTCAGCGTCAGGTACGCGGTGTCGGTGCCCAGCAGGTTGCGGGCCCGCTCCACGATCGCCTGGAGCACCTGGTCCAGACTGCGCATGCCCGCCAGGTCGTTGGCGGTCTCGAACAGCGCGCCCAGTTCCGACTCGCGCCGCCGCCGGTCGCGCATCACCGACCGCACCCGCAGCGCCGTCATCTTCGCGGCCTCCAGGGCGGCGACCACCTCCGGGTCGTCCCCGCGCGCCCGCGCGCGCAGCACCGGGCGCTCGTACTCCACGGCCGGGGCGTCGCGCAGCAGCAGGTCCAGGAACAGGGCCTGGCCGTCGGCGCCCGCGGCGCCGTCGTCGGCGGGGACACCGGTCGAACCGGACGTGGTGGTGTTCAGCTCGCGCTCCATGCTCCGTCCACGGGCAGGGAGGCGCCGTTGACGAACGACGCGTCCTCACCGCACAGGTAGGCGACCAGCTCGGCGACCTCGGAGGGCTCGATCAGCCGCTTGAGCGGGCTCCGGGCCAGCAGGACCTCCGAGAGCACCCGCTCCTCCGGAATGCCGTGCGCCGCCGCCTGGTCGGCGATCTGCCTCTCCACCAGCGGGGTGCGCACGTATCCGGGGTTCACACAGTTGGAGGTCACCCCGTGTGCGGCGCCCTCCAGGGCCACCACCTTCGAGAAGCCCTCCAGGCCGTGCTTGGCGGTCACGTAGGCCGACTTGTAGGCCGAGGCGCGCAGCCCGTGCACCGAGGAGATGTTGACGACGCGACCCCACCCCCGTGCGTACATGTGTGGCAGGGCGCCGCGCACCACGCGGAACGGCGACTCGACCATGAGACGAAGGATGAGGGAGAAACGCTCCGGAGGGAAGTCCTGGACGGGCGCGACCGTCTGGACGCCCGCGTTGTTGACCACGACGTCCGCGCCCCGCGCGGCCTCCTCGGCGGCGTCCAGGTCGGTCAGATCCAGCTCCACCGCCTCGCCGACGCCCCGGTCGGCCAGTTCGTCCAGGGCCCGCCCGTCGAGGTCGACCATCCGGACCCGGGCTCCGGCGTCCGCCAGGCGCAGGGCGCACGCCCTGCCGATGCCGCTGGCCGCACCGGTCACCAGCGCGGTCCTTCCGGTGAGGTCGACCCGGGTGGTGCGGGGGTTCCCCGCCGTTCCGGGAACGGGGGGCCGGGTGGCCTGCCGCGCCGTGCCCGACGGGAACTCGTGCGTCGTCATGGAAGCAAACTAGGCGCGCCTCCGCGAGCGGGG
>NZ_QPFC01000608.1:0-8396 GCF_003427465.1 Nocardiopsis sp. TNDT3
GTCCGGGTCCCCGCCCTGTGCCCGGACCAGCCGCTTCCACGACTCCAGCGCGCTGCCGTCCCGCAGCGCCTCGGCCGGGTCCTTGACCCCGCCCTCACCGGGGACGAGCCCGGCCGCGGCCAGCATCTCCCGGGCCAGGGCCACGGTCAGCTCCACCACGTCCGCGGGCCCGCCGCCCGACAGCACCTCCACGGACTCGGCCACCTCCAGGGCGTTGCCCACCTGCCTGCCCAGCGGGACCGACATGTCGGTGAGCAGCGCGACCGTGCGCACGCCGTGGTCGTTTCCGATGTCGACCATCGTGCGGGCCAGCTCGCGCGCGGAGTCGGCGTCCTTCATGAACGCCCCCGAACCCACCTTGACGTCCAGGACCAGCGCGCCGGTGCCCTCGGCGAGCTTCTTGCTCATGATGGACGCGGCGATCAGCGGGATCGACTCGACCGTGCCGGTCACGTCGCGCAGGGCGTAGAGCTTGCGGTCGGCCGGGGCCAGCCCGGACCCGGCCGCGCAGATCACCCCGCCCGTGGAGTCCAGCACCTCCCGCATCTCGCCGGTGGACAGCGAGGCCCGCCACCCGGGGATCGACTCCAGCTTGTCCAGGGTCCCGCCGGTGTGCCCGAGCCCGCGCCCCGACAGCTGCGGCACGGCCGCCCCGCAGGCCGCGACGGTGGGTGTGAGCGGCAGGGTGATCTTGTCGCCCACCCCGCCCGTGGAGTGCTTGTCGGTGGTGGGCCGCGCCAGGTCGGAGAAGTCCAGGCGCTCCCCCGAGGCCAGCATCGCCTCGGTCCAGCGGCTCACCTCGGCCCGGTCCATCCCGCGCAGGAAGATCGCCATGGCCAGCGCCGACATCTGCTCCTCGGCCACCTCGCCGCGGGTGTAGGCGTCGATCACCCAGTCGATCTGGCCGGGGCTCAGCTCTCCCCCGTCGCGCTTGGCTCGGATAATCTCGATGACGTCCATGTCATCTCCTCTCGACTGGCGGAAGAAGAAGCGCCTCCCCGGAGGCCGCCGCGCGGGCGGCGCCCGGGGAGGCGCGGCTAACGAAGGACCCCGGTCACGTCAGGCTGTGCGGGCCGAAGGCCTGCGGCAGCACCCGGTCCATGGTCCAGACCCCCTCGGGGGTGTCCACGAGCAGCTGCGGCCCGCCGTGCTCGAACAGGAGCTGGCGGCAGCGCCCGCACGGCATGAGCAGCTCGCCCCGCCCGTCCACGCAGCTGAAGGCCGTCAGACGGCCCCCGCCGGAGGCGTGCAGGGCGCTGACCAGGCCGCACTCGGCGCACAGGCCGAGCCCGTAGGAGGCGTTCTCCACGTTGCAGCCGCTGACGGTGCGGCCGTCGTCGACCAGCGCCGCCGCGCCCACCGGGTACTGGGAGTAGGGCGCGTAGGCGCGGCCCATGGCCTCGCGGGCGGCGGCCCGCAGGGCCTCCCAGTCCACGCTCGCCGGGTCCAGTGGTGCGTCGGTCATGACCGGCTCGCCCTCCACTGCTTGCCGACCCCGGCCGGTGGCCGGAGCCGTTGCGAGGCCAGCGAGAGCACCAGCAGGGTGGCGATGTGCGGGCTGTAGGTGGCCAGCTCGCGCGGCAGCGAGTCGGTGGAGAAGTACCACACGAACAGCAGCACCGCCGTGAGCGCGCCGAAGGCGGCCAGGCCCTTGCGGTCCCGGCGCACCTGCCACACGGCCACGCCCACCAGCGCCACGGCCAGGAGCAGCAGCAGGGCGTGCACCGCCGCGCCGCCGCCGCGCACCTGGAGGGCGTCGGTGTAGCCGAACAGGCCCGCGCCCATGGCCAGGCCGCCCGGTCGCCAGTTGCCGAAGATCATCGCGGCCAGGCCGATGTAGCCGCGGCCGCCGGTCTGGCCCTCCTGGTAGATCTGCGAGGCGACCACGGACAGGAACACGCCGCCCATGCCCGCCAGGCCGCCGGAGACGATCACCGCGACGTACTTGAGGCTGTACACCGGCACGCCCAGGGACTCGGCGGCGTCGGGGTTCTCGCCCACCGAGCGCAGCCGTAGGCCGAACGTGGTCCGCCACAGCACCAGGTAGGTCAGCGGGATCATCAGGATCGCGACGACCGTCAGGGCGGGCATGTTCGTGGTCGCGCCGAGCACCAGCGAGGCCAGGTCGCTGACCAGGAAGACCCCGCTGTCGGCGACCGGCCTGAGGGCCTGCGCCACGAGGGGCAGGTCCCACACCGGGAACGAGGGCGCCGGGGGCGACTGGGCCGCGCCCGCGCCGGGCACGTCGGAGTAGACCAGGATCGACAGGTAGCGCATCGCGCCGAGCATGAGGATGTTGATCGCCACGCCGGAGACGATGTGGTCCACCGCGAAGGTCACCGTGGCCACGGCGTGCAGGAGCCCGCCCGCCATACCGGCGAGCACGCCCGCCAGCAGCCCGATCCACGGGTTGCCCGTGGACCAGGCGAAGTAGGCGCCGAACCAGGTGCCCAGGATCATCATGCCCTCGAGGCCGATGTTGATGACGCCCGCGCGTTCGGCCCACAGACCGCCCAGCGCGGCCAGCCCGATGGGCACCGCGAAGGTGATGGTGGTGCTGATGGTGCCCGCGTCGGTGAGCATGTCGTGCCCGGTGATGACCCGCAGTCCCGCCAGGGACACCAGCACCGCGCCGAACAGGGTGAGGATGCGCCAGCGCGCCCATCCCCGGGGCCGGGCGGCGGGCTTGGCCACCGGCTCCATCACGTTGATCTCCTGGCTCACTTGGCCTCCCCTCCGCGCCTGTCCTCGGGTTCGGGGGCGGTGCCCGCGTCGGTGGAACCGTCCGCGGGGGCCGGGGACGTCTCGTCCGCGGACACCTTCACCGTCTCCGGGGCGGGCGACTCGGCGGTGGTGCCGAGCTGCCTGCCGATCTGCTGCTGCTGGTAGCGGCGGCCCCAGCGGTGCACGACCTCGTAGACCACGACCACGGTGAGGACGATGGTGGCCTGCGAGATGACCGCGATCTCCTGCGGGATGCCGTCGAAGGGCAGGATGCCCGACGCCTGGTTCAGGAAGGCCCAGAACAGGGCGGCGAAGACGATGCCCACGGGGTGGTTGCGACCCAGCAGCGCGATGGCGATGCCGATGAAGCCGATGCCGGTCGGGAAGTCCAGGGCGTAGTGGTGCGAGCTGCCCAGCAACTGGGGCAGGCCCACCAGACCGGCGACCATGCCCGAGAAGAGCATGGACAGGAACACCATCTTCTTGACGTTGACGCCGCTGGCCTCGGCCGCGGTCTGCGACTGGCCGGTGGCCCGCAGTTCGAAGCCGAAGCGGGTGCGGTTGAGCATCACCCAGTAGCCGATGCCGACGGCCACGGCCAGGAGCACGAACCCGAAGATCGTCTCGTCCGAGCCGAGGAAGCCCGCCGGGATGCCGGGCACCCAGGAGGACTCGGGCATCGGCGGGGTGCCGATGTTGTTGGTGCTGATCTCCACCGCGAGGCGGTCGGTGCTCAGCAGGTAGGCGGTGACACCGGTGGCGATGGAGTTGAGCATGATCGTGGAGATCACCTCGGACACGCCGCGGGTCACCTTGAGGTACCCGGCGATGCCCGCCCACACGCCGCCCACGGCCACGGCCGTGATGACGATGACGATCTGGCTGAGTACCGGCGGCAGCATGATGTAACCGCCCACGGCGGCCGACAGCAGCGCGGCGAGCCGGTACTGGCCGTCCACGCCGATGTTGAACAGCTTCATCTTGAAGCCGATCGCCACCGCGACCGCGGCCAGGTAGTACGTGGTGCCGTCGTTGACGATGCGCACCAGGCTGTCGGGCCGGGTGCCGTACTCCAGCATCCGCTCGAACGTGGCCAGCGGCGGGATGCCGCTGAAGAACAGCACGGCCGCGGTGACCGCGGTCGCGATGACCCCGGCGGCCAGGACCGCGGCGAAGGACAGCGCCAGCATGGCCGACAGCCGGTGGAACAGCCAGAAGGCCGCGGCGGAGCCGGCCAGCGCGCCCAGCGCGGCGGCCACCGGCTCGATCAGGGACAGGTCCAGGAACCACGCGGTCAGCAGACCGGCGGCCACTGACAGCACGAGGGCGGTGGGCACCACCAGCGTGTTGTGCAGGACCGTGCCCTCCTCGCGGGCGCCGTCCGCGCCCGCGCGGCGCTCGCGCGGCACCATGGGCCCGGACCAGGCCACGAAGGCGAAGGCCGCGACGACGCCGATGATCAGCGCCGCCCACCACAGCAGCGCCGTGTCCAGGGCGATGGTCAGCACCACGCCCAGGGCGATCGCGACGCCCGCGGCCGCGGGTGCGGGCAGGGTCCTCGCGGGACGGGGGATCCTACTCATGCGCCGCCCTCGCTTCCGTTTCGGTCGGCACCGCTGTCGCCTTCCGTGCTCTGGTCGGCCCGGTGCAGTCCGGCGCCGGTCATGGCCGAGCCCAGCTGTTCGGGTGTGACGGTGGTCGGGTCGGCCTGCGCGACCAGTCGGCCGCGCAGGATGACGTGGAGGGTGTCGGACATGCCGATCAGCTCGTCCAGGTCGGCGGAGACCAGAAGCACGGCTAGGCCCGCGGCACGGGCGTCGCGCAGCTGCTCCCAGATGGCGGCCTGGGCGCCCACGTCCACGCCCCGGGTGGGGTGGGCGGCGACCAGGAAGCGCGGGGAGCCGCTCATCTCCCGGCCGATGATGAACTTCTGCTGGTTGCCGCCGGACAGGGCGTCGGCGATGACGTCGATCCCCGGGGTGCGCACGTCGTACTCGGCGACGATGCGCTCGGAGTCGGCACGCGCGCCGGTCCGGTTGATCCAGGGGCCGCGGACGCTGGGCTCCTTGGTCTGGTGGCCGAGGATGCGGTTCTCCCACAGGGGGGACTCCAGCAGCACGCCGTGCCGGTGGCGGTCCTCGGGGATGTAGCCCACACCCGCCTCGCGGATCCTGAGAGTGGGCCAGCCGGTGATGTCCTGCTCCTCCAGGCGGATGCTCCCGGCGGCCAGCGGGCGCATGCCCATGATGGCCTCGATGAGCTCGGACTGGCCGTTGCCCTCGACACCGGCGATGCCGACGATCTCGCCCCGGCGGATGTCGACGCTCACCCCGTCCACGACGGCGCGGCCGTCGGCGGAGTGCACGGTGACCCCGTCCAGGGACAGCACGACGTGGTCGGTGACGGTGGACTCGCGCAGCTCGGGCACGGGCAGCTCGCCGCCTACCATGAGCGTGGCCAGGTCCCGGGCGGTGGTGGTGCCCGGGTCCGCGGTGGCCACGGTGGTGCCGCGGCGGATCACGGTGATCTCGTCGGCGACGGAGAGCACCTCGTCCAGCTTGTGGGAGATGAAGATGACGGTCAGGCCCTCGCGCTTGAGCTCGCGCAGGTTGTCGAAGAGCTCGTCGACCTCCTGCGGGACCAGGACGGCGGTGGGCTCGTCGAGGATGATGGTCCGCGCGCCGCGGTAGAGGACCTTGAGGATCTCCACGCGCTGGCGGTCGCCCACGCCCAGTTCCTCCATGAGGCGGTCGGGGTCGACCCCCAGGCCGTACTGGGCGGACAGCTCGCGGATGCGCGCGCGGGCGCGGTTGCCGATGCCGTGGCGGCGCTCGGCGCCCAGGACCACGTTCTCCAGCACGGTGAGGTTGTCGGCGAGCATGAAGTGCTGGTGCACCATGCCGATGCCGTTGCGGATGGCGTCGGAGGGCGAGCCGAAGCGCACCTCTCGGCCCTGGACGTAGATGTGTCCCTCGTCCGGCCGGTGCATGCCGTACAGGGTCTTCATCAGCGTGGACTTGCCCGCACCGTTCTCGCCGACGATGGCGTGCACGGTACCGGGAGCCACGGTGATGTCGATGTCGTGGTTGGCCACGACGCCGGGAAAACGCTTGGTGATCCCGCGCAGCTCAACGGCGGGGGGCGCCAGGGCCCCCTCGCCCGATGGCGTGCTGCTCATCAGTCTCCTCGTGGAATGTGCGGTGTGGCGCCGCGGAACCGGCCGGGTCGCGGCCGCTGCCGGACGCCCCGCCGCCGAACGGCAACCGGGGCGGCACCGACCGGGGATCTACCCCGGTCGCTGCCGCCCGTGGATGCTGGCCGCCGCGGGCGCCCCCGCGACGACGGTCGCGCGTGGCGCGGTCTACGGCTCGGTCGGGACCTCGATCTCGCCGTCGATGATCTGCTGCTTGATCTCGTCCAGCTGCTCCTGGACGGGGCTGATCGCCTCCTCGTTGGAGGTGGTGTAGTCCACGCCGCCGTCGGCGAGCTCGAAGCGCTGGATGCCGCCCTCGACCCCTCCCTCGGTGGCGGCGGAGATCAGCTCGAACACGGCCACGTCCACCTGCTTGATGGCGGAGGTGAGCACGTGCGGCTTCTGGTCCTCGGCGGCGTTCTCGTACTGGTCGCTGTCGACGCCGATGAAGGTGAAGTCGTTGGCCACGGCCGACTCCAGGACGCCGTTGCCCGACGCGCCGGCGGCGTGGTAGATCACGTCCGCGCCGCGGTCGTACTGGGCCTGGGCGGTCTCACGGCCCTTGGCGGGGTCGCTGAAGCCGCTGAAGTCCGGCGGCTGGCTCAGGTAGTCGACCTCGACGGTGATGTCCTCGTTGACGTGCTCCACGCCCGCGGCGTAACCGGCCTCGAACTTGTGGATCAGCGGGGTCTCGACGCCGCCGACGAAGCCGACGTGGTCCTCCTCGGTGGTCAGCGCCGCGGCGGCGCCGGCCAGGAAGGAGGCCTGCTCCTCGGCGAAGACCAGGCTGGTGACGTTGTCGATGTCGGCGATCTCGGAGTCCACGATGGCGAAGTGGACGTCCGGGTACTCCGGCGCGACCGCGCGCACGGCGCCGTCGTAGGCGAACCCGACGGCGATGACGACGTCGTAGCCCTCCTCGGCCATCGTGGCCAGGCGGTCCTCCTTGGCGGACTCGGCCTCGCCGTCGCTGGGCTCGAAGTCGTTGACCTCGACGCCGAGCTCCTCGGCCGCCCGCTCCAGTCCCCGGTAGGCCGAGTCGTTGAAGGAGCGGTCGCCGCGACCGCCGACGTCGTAGGCCAGGCCGACCTGGAGCTCGGAGGCGGACTCCTCGCCGCCGCCCTCGCCGCCGCCCTCTTCGGCCGCGCTGTCACACGCGGTGAGGGCGAGCACACCGGCCGCCGCGGCCGCGGCGAACCTGACTGTGTTGCTGCGCTTCACTTCTCACTCCTCTTACGCCCTCTCAGCGGCCAGCATTCGCTCGCGACCGACCTGAGTTCTGCAGCCGGACGATATCCGGTGGCCGAAAGTACATCTAACCAACGGGCGGAGTTGTTATGAAGGCGAGAGCGTAGCGACACGGGCCCTTACCCGAAAGTCGACAAGCGTGCGCCCGAAGCGGTCGGCGGTGTTTCGGGATTGTGTTGCGGGGAAGCCGTTCCCCGCCCCGACACGGCATTACCACGCATGGCTTCGCCCCCTTCACCGGTTGTCACAGCGGCACGTCGGAGGGGGCCGGTCTAGACCGGACTAACCGCGCCGGGCGGCGGGAGCTGCGGGGCTCCGCCCGGCGTCAGTCGGCCAGGAAGTCCAGCACGGCCTGCCGGAAGTGCCGGGAGGAGACGGCGTTGGCGTGGTCGCGCCCGGGGATCTCCACGTGCGTGCCGCCGCAGCGCTCGGCCAGGGCCGCGGCGCCCTCGGCGAGCGGGTCCCGGGCGCCCGAGACCAGCAGCACCGGAAACCCGCTGAGCGGGGGCTCCGCGGCGAAGGGGCGCGAGGCCTGGCCGCGCGCGCAGGCGGCCAGCGCGGCGGGGTCGTTGGAGGGCAGGGCGGCCACCGTCCGGTAGACGTGGTCGAAGGGCGTGTCCCCGGAACCGGGGTCGGACAGGTCCGTTCCGGCGAAGGCGTTTTTCGGTCCGAAACCGCCGAGAACCACCCGCCTGACGCGTTCGGGAGCGGTCAGCGCGAGTTCCCAGGCCAGGCGCGAACCCATGGAGTAACCGACCACGTCGACCTTGTCCACCGCCAACTCGTCGAGCATGGAGACGAGGTCGGCGACGAAGTGTCCGGGCAGGTAGAAAGCGCTGTCGGTCGGTTTGTCACTGTTTCCGTGACCGCGCAGATCCGGCCCGATCACCCGTAGCCCAGCCGACTCCAGGGCCTGCGTCCACCCGGCGGCCCGCCAATTCATGCCGAAGTCGGTGCCGAAACCGTGCAGGAGGAGTACGGGGACCCCGCCCTCCTGAGCCTGCGGGCGCAAATCCGCATAACGCATTGTCACGCCGCCGGCGAGATTCACGGACATGAAAACCACCCACCATTTTTTCGAAAAGAAAAGGGAAAAACGCGGGGCCCGGCCGGATTTTCCTCCGAATGGCGCGCGCCCGGAGGCGCCGCCGTTCGTGTCTTCCTCCGAACGGGCCCCGCGGTCGGCCGCCGTCAGTCCGTGGGGGGCCTGAGCCGGACCCGGCGGGCGGGC
>NZ_QPFC01000609.1:0-3841 GCF_003427465.1 Nocardiopsis sp. TNDT3
TGCCGGTCCGGCTCGGCGCCGGACCGCGCACGCGCGCCGGGTGCTCCGGCGGCCTCCACCGACGCCCCGCTCCCCGCGGCGTCCTCCCCGGGGGCCGGTCCGCGGCTCCCCGGGGAGGCCTCGGCGGCGCTCACAGGCGACCACCGCGCTCACGGCGCGTGAACAGCTCGGCGAAGTCGACCTCGCCCTCGTAGGCCCTCCCCGCCAGGAAGCCCGCGGCTCCCAGGAGCAGGACCAGGAGGAAGGCCCCGAAGCCCCCGAAGGCGGCGGCGAGGCCGAGGACCGCCCCGAAGGCGAGTCCGACGATCGACCACATGGGTCCTCACTCCCTCACGTCGTGTCTGCCGGTGTGCCGCTGTCCGCTCCGCCGTCACCTGACCCTCGGCTCGGCGGCGGAACGGCTCTCCTCCTCGTCCGGCAGGTGGATGTCGTCCACGGTCACGTTGACCTCCGTGACCTCCAGGCCGGTCATCCGCTCCACACCGGAGATGACGTTGCGCCGCACGACGGCCGCCAGGTCGGGGATCGAGACGCCGTACTCGACGACGAGGTTGATGTCCACCGCGGCCTGGCGCTCGCCGACCTCCACGGCCACGCCGCGCGCCGCGGTGCTGGTGGAGGTGGAACCGGGGATGCGCTCGCGGACGGCGTCGAAGGCGCGCCCGGCCCCGCCGCCCATGTGGTGGACGCCCCGGACCTCCCGGGCGGCCATACCGGCGATCTTGGCGACCACGTGGTCGGCGATCGAGGTGCGCCCGGTGTCGGTGTTCAGCTCGTGGGAGTGCTGGGCGCGCACGGGGACGCTGCTCGTGCTGCCCGCCTCGCGCAGCTCGGCGGGGGCGAGTTCACTGCTCTGGGCGCTCTTCGCGGCCATGGTCGGTTCTCCTTGCGTTGTCGGGTGTTCGGTCAGGGGCGGAAACGGGCGTCCCGCCGTGGGCGGGTCCGTCCGCCGGTCCTTCGGACGGGGCCGTCGGGGCCGCTCTGAGCTGGACTGTCGGTCTTCCCCGAGCGGCGCCGCCGACTCCTCCTGCGGCGGTGTCGTGGCCTCTATCGCCCGTGGTCGCGCGAGGAGGCCGTGAAACGGGCCGCCGCGTCCACCACCACGTCCCGGCCGCCGGTCCGGGCGTGCTCCGGCGCGGCGCCGGGTGCGCGGGCCAGGGGCGGGGTCCCGGCCAGGGCGGCCCTCTCGGCGGCGCGCCTGGCGGCCGTCCTCCTGAGGCCGAACCTGATCTCTCCCATGGCGGTGCTCTCCTCGCTCGCTCGGCGCCACCCGTCGTGGCGCCGTCACAGGGGAGGACACGGGGAAGGGCCGTCGGCTCACGGCCATCATCGTGTGACCTGTGTCACTACTAGTGTGGGGGAGGCACGGGTGCGGGGCTGCCGTGTTCGGCACGAACCTGGGGTAGTTTCTCTGTGCTCGTGTACGGGGAGGGGTGGCCGCGGCGACGATGCACAGGGAAACCGCACTTCCGGAGAGCGTGCTCGTGGAGCGCGCCCAGGACGGGGACGACAGGGCGTTCGAGGACCTCGTCCGTCGGCACCAGGACACCGTCTACCGGATCGCCCTGCGTGTGCTGCGCGATCCCGCCGACGCGCGCGACGCGGCCCAGGAGGCCCTGATCACCGCGTGGCGCAGGCTTCCCGAACTCGCCGACCCGCAGAGCTTCCCCGCCTGGCTCAACCGCATCGTGGGACGGCGCGCCCTGAACATGCTGCGGGCCCGCAGGCCGGTGGAACCGGTGGAGGACGACGAGCGGTTGGAGGCGAGGGAACCCGGACCGGCGGGGGAGACGCTCGCGGGCGACCTGCGCGAGGCGCTGCTCGAAGCGCTGTCGGGGTTGCCGCCCCCGCAGCGGATCTGCTGGGTTCTGCGCGAAATGGAAGGATTGGGCTATGAAGAGATAGCGGAGATCGTCGACACGACCCCGACCGCTGTGCGTGGACGTATTCACCGCGCGCGTACCCATCTCGTGGAGGCGCTTGAGCCATGGCGGTAGACCCGTCCGACGACCACGACCGACTGCCCTGCGGGACCTCGGTGGACGCACTCCTGAGGGACCTGCTGGCCGGTCGGCTCACCGAGCACGAGTCCTCCTGCGAGCACTGCCGGGCGGAGGCGGGTGAGCTGCGTCCACTCGTCGAAGCGGTGCGCCGGGACGACGAGGAGGAGGTCACCGCACCTCCCGGGCTGCTCACGGACGTCATGCGCGTGGTGCGCGCCGAGCGCCGCTCGGAGGGGACGATCGTCCTGAGCGGCTCCGGCCCCGGCGGCACCGAGGTCAGGGAGTCGGCCGTGGCGGCCATGCTCCGGACCTCCGTCGAGTCCGTTCCAGGGGTCGTGGTCGGCCGCTGCCGCGTCGAGCAGACCCGCGAGGGCCTCTCCGTCCGGGCCACGGCGCGGGTCGCCGTCGGCTTCCCCATCCCGGACGCCGCCGACGCCGCCCGACGCGCCATGCGCTCCCTGGCCGAACAGCGGCTCGGCCTGCCCGTCGCCCGCCTGGACATCGATGTCGTCGACCTGGACGATCCTGCCCCGGGACGGTGAGGGCGGAGCCGTCGGCGCCTACTCCTCCGCCTCGCGGCGCAGGCCGGGCACGCCGTCGGCGGGCCGGACCCCGTCGTCGCACAGCGCCAACCAGTCGCCGCGCGCGGGAACGAGCGCGAGCACGACGACGGTCAGTCCCATGGACATGAGCAGCGCGGACGCGAGCATCGTCTCGGGGGTCGCCCAGAGCTGGTCGTGGCCGTGGGCGTCGAACCAGATCCACGCGTGGTGGTGCAGCGGACTGCCCACCAGGGTGGCGGTGATCTCGGCGGTCGCCAGGAGGGCCACCAGGGAGGCGACGGCCCCGGTGACCAGGAGGGGCAGCGGGGGCCGGGCGCGCAGTGTGCGCACCGGCGCCTCGGAGCCGCTCGTCGTTCGCGGGTGCGGACCGCGGGCCCTGTTCTGCGGTTCGGTCCTGGTCACGTCGCGCTTCATGTGTTCCGTGTGCTCCATGCGTCTGTGGACGGAAGGCGTCCAACGGGAGGATGTCGTCATGGGGAGGACACACCGGTGCCGTTCCACCTCACGGTAGAAGCGCTGTGCGGCACGGCACATTCCGTGTGCGCCAAGCCGGGACGGCCGACGTCCCTGCTGCTCGGGCGGGCTTTCTGAGAGCGTCGCGGCCGCGGGAAGGCCGGTGCGGCAGCCGTTTCCCGGTCCCCGCCGGGAGCCGTCCGCCTCCGGGCGCGACCGCTTCGGGGACGTGCGCGTACCGTCGGAGTGGCCAGAGTCACCCTCCGTCGTTACCGGTCCTTCACGTGGGGGCGAACGGGCGCAACGTCGCCCTGGGATCTTCGGTCCCATGGACGTTTCCGAAGGACAGCACGGAACCGACGACCACCGCCACGGCTTCTTCGGCCGCGAGGCACTCGACCTGGGCACCCTGCTCCTCGCCGCCGGTGCGGCGCACCTGGTGGTGCTCTCCCTCGGGCACAGCGACGCGGGCGTCCGCGTCCTGATCACCGTGGGACTGCTGCTGCTCGCGGTCTCCGCGGTCCACCGGTGGCGCCGCCACAAGGCCGCGTCCGCTCCCCGGCCGCCCAGGGGCTCCGGAGCGGTGAACGCGTCCGGGAGCGCCGGGCCGCCCACGGGTACCGGCCCGTACGCGAACGGCGGGCTGACCGGCGGCGACGGTGCGTCCCGTGGCACCGGGACATCCGAGGACACGGCGCTGCCCGGGAGCGCCGGGCTGCCCGGGAACGCTGAGTCGCCCGGGAACGCCGGGTCGGCCGGCGGCGGATCCTTCCGAAGCGCCCCCTCGACCGGGGAGGGAGCCCCGGCGTCGGCCGGTTCCCC
>NZ_QPFC01000610.1:0-4629 GCF_003427465.1 Nocardiopsis sp. TNDT3
CCCCCTCCCCGGCCAGACGCCCGTCCAGCGGCCTCCGGCCGAAAAGGGCTCCGTCGGACGGACCCTCGCCTGGATCGGCTGCGGCTGCGGCACGCTCCTCCTCCTGGCCGTGGCGGGCGCCGGATTCGGCGGAGCGTACTACCTCGGCTGGTTCGGCCCGGAGGACGTCCACTCCGCTCCCCAGAGCCCGTGCGACGTCCTGGACACCGAAGCCGCGAGCGGGATCGCCGGGAACGGCGAGGACCTGGAGGTCTACGAGGCGGACCACTCCTACGCCTACGGCGCCGAGGGCCTGGAGTGCGTCGTCTCCCCCGGGTACGGGGCCGCGTCCGGGCACGAGGTGGACCTGCGCACCATCGTCTTCACCAGTCGGGTGGACGGGATCCGCAAGGAGAACGGCGAGGAGGCCGCCAGGACCTACTTCTACTCCAACCGTCCGGAGTCCGACGGCTCCGGGACCGCGACCTGCCCGGACGGCAGGGCCCCGCTCAGCGGGACCCGGAACGGCTCCGGGCACGCCCTGTACCGCCTGGACAACCTCGTCGTGGAGGTCGAGGTGCTGCCCGCGGGCTCCGGGGCCGAGGAGTCCCTCAACGAGGCGGACCGCACCCAGGCGGCCGTGGACCTGCTCTGCGACGCCCTCTCCCGCGTGGAGTGAGGCGGGGCGGCCGACGCGGACCGGCGGCCCGCACACCCCCGGTCAGGGCCGGCCGGCACGCGGTTCGGTCCGGGCCGCCAGGCGGATGCCCGGCCAGGCCCCCTGCTCGGCGAGCCGGGTCGTCACCTGCACGATGCCGTGCCGGACGACGGACACCGCGTCCCGCGGCTCGTAGTAGTCCGAACCGGCGCACACCGCGATGTGGCGTTCGATCACGGGGTCCACGACCCGCCGCACCATGAGGTCGGGGGTACTGCGCAGCGCCTCGACGCTGGACAGCGGGAGCAGGGCGCAGGCCTCGCCGCTCTCGGCGATGCGCACCATCGTGCCCAGGGACTCCACGTCGGCGGCGATCACGGGCGCCGCGCCGTGTTCGGTGAAGACGCGGTCGATGAGCACGCGCAGGTTGCTGCGCGCCCCGGGGGCGACCAGCGGCACCCGGAGCATGTCGGCCAGGCTGATGTCCCCGTACGCCGCGGTGTCGGCGGCGGCCGCGCCCGTCCCGGCGGACCCGGCGGCCCGGCCGCCCCGGGGTGGCTCCTCGGCGTCCGAGCGCCCGACCAGGTACAGCTCCTCGGAGTACAGCGGCGTCTCGGCCGGCCGGGGCGCCGCGTCGTCGCGGTAGAGGACGGCCAGGTCCATCCGCCCGACCGTGAGCAGCTCCTGGATGTATCCGCTCACCGACTCGAACAGCCGCAGGCGGACCCCCGGGTAGTGCCGTTTCGTCCAGGAGAACAGCGCCGGGGCGAGGTGGACGGCGGCCGCGGTGGGCAGGCCGACGGCCACCGGTCCGCGGATGGCCCGGGGCTCCTTGGCCACGTCCTCGGCGATCTGGTCGAACCGGCGGATGAGCTGCTGGGCGTCCCGGTACAGGGTCCGCCCCGCCGGTGTGGGCACCACCCCGCGGGGGCCGCGCTGCACGAGCCGCACGCCCAGTTCGCTCTCCAGCTGCTTCATCCGCTGGCTGACCGCCGGCTGCGAGACGAACAGCACCGAAGCGGCGCGGGTGAAGCTCCCGCTGTCGATGACCGCGATGAAGTCCCGCAACTGGGCGATGTCCACTGGCTGTCCCCTCGGCCTACACGGTCCGGTCCCTCCCCTCGGCGCGCCGCAGCAGTCGGCGGGCGCGTTCCACGACCGGTCGGTCGATCATCTCACCACCGCGCTGAACAGCGCCCCCGTCTCCCGCGGCGAGTACCCCGCGCGCCCATTCCAGCTCGGCGGCGTCGGGGGCGAAGGCGGCGTCCACGGGCGCGACCTGGGCGGGGTGCACGCACAGCTTGCCGCCGAACCCCCAGCGGCGGGCGCGGGCGGCGTCCCGTGCCGCGGCCGTGCCGTCGCGCACGTCCGTGGTGACGCCCTCGACCGGCGGCGGCAGCGAGCACGCCGCCGACCAGCGCACCAGGTCGCTCCGCGACGGGTCGAGCGCGGCGTCGTCGGCGGTGCCCAGGTCCAGGGCCAGGTCGATCCCGCCGAACAGCAGCCGGACCGTCTCGGGACGGCTCGCGATCCGTGAGAGCCCCACCAGACCGCGGGCGGACTCGATCAGCGGCAGTACCGGCGCCCCGCTCGCCTCGGCCGCGGCCCGCACGTCGTCGCCGGACTCGGCCTTGGGCAGGACGACGGCGTCCGGCCCCAGCTCGCGGCACAGCCGCGCGTCGGCGGCGAACTCCGCGGTGGTGCGCGCGTTGACGCGCACGGCCACGGCGGGCGCGCCGCCGGAGAGGGGACGGGAATCGACGACGCTCGGCCACCCGGCCCGCAGCGCTTCGCGCGCGGCGTCCTTGCCGTCGGCCGGGACGGCGTCCTCCAGGTCGATGATGACGGCGTCGGCGCCGCTGCGCACCGCCTTGGCGAACCGGTCGGGACGGGACGCGGGCACGAACAGCCAGGTGACGGCCGACGTGAGCGCGTCCGCGTGCGCGGCGGCGTCAGTCCGCGGCGCCATCAGACCACCCCGCCCGACCGCAGCTCGCCGGTCTCCTCGGCCGTCATCCCCAGTTCGCCGAGGATGGCGTCGGTGTGCTCGCCGAGGTCGGGGACCGGGTCCATGCGGGGGGCCGGGTCGCGCGGGCCGGGCGGCGCGAGCGCCGGGACCCGACCCGTCGGCGTGTCCACCTCGTGCCAGCGCCCGCGCGCGGCGAGCTGCGGGTGGTTCCACACGTCGGCGAGGCTGTTCACCCGGGCGTAGGCGACCGGGACGTCGGCGAGCAGGGAGGTGGCCTCGTCGCCGTCCAGCTCGGCGAAGCGCCGGTCGATGACGGCCTTGAGCGTGTCGCGGTTGGCGCTGCGGGCGGCGTTGGTGGCGTAGGCGGGGTCCTCGGCGAACGCGGGGCGCTCCAGGAAGCGCTCGCAGAACGCGCGCCATTCGCGCTCGTTCTGGATCGCCATCAGGACCACCTGCTCATCGCGCGCGACGAAGGGGCCGTAGGGGTAGATCGTGGCGTGCGCCGCGCCGGCGCGCGCCGGCGGCTCCTGGCCGTCGTAGGTGTAGTAGAGCGGGAAGCCCATCCACTCGGCGGTGGCCTCCAGCATCGACACGTCCAGGTGGGCGCCCTTCCCGGTGCGCGCGCGTTCGAGCAGCGCGCCCAGGATCGAACTGTAGGCGTACATGCCCGCGGCGATGTCGGAGACCGAGATGCCGACCTTGGCCATCTCCTCGCCGCTGCCCGTCACCGACAGCAGCCCCGACTCGCTCTGCACCAGCAGGTCGTAGGCCTTCATCGTCTCGTAGGGGCCGGGGGAACCGTAGCCGGAGATGTCGCAGACGATGAGCCCGGGGTGCCGCGCGTGCAGCTCGGCGGCGCCCAGCCCGGCGCGGGCCGCGGCCCCCGGCGCCAGGTTCTGGATGAAGACGTCGGCGCGGGCCAGCAGCCGGCGCAGCACCTCGTTGCCGCGCGGGTCCTTGATGTCCAGCGTCAGGGACTCCTTGTTGCGGTTGACCCACACGAAGTGCGAGCTCATGCCGTTGACGCGGGAGTCGTAGCCGCGGGCGAAGTCGCCCGTGCCGGGGCGCTCGACCTTGATGACGCGGGCGCCCATGTCGGCCAGGTGGCGGCTGGCGTAGGGAGCGGCGATGGCCTGCTCCAGGGACACGACGGTTACACCGCGAAGCGGCTGCATGGTTTCTCTCCTGCGTGTGTGTGAGGGTCGGGCGCGCCACGGGTGCGGGGGGTGCCGGGAGCCGCGTCCCCCCGGCCGCCGCGTGCGCGACGGCCCGGAGGGACGGTGGCCGCGGCTCGCGGCGGTGTCCCTGCTAGACGACGAGGCTGATGCCCACGACGATGACCAGCGAGACCACCGAGGCCAGCGAGGTCACGAAGGTCAGCGCCTTGAGCGTGCCCCGGGTGGTCACACCGAGCAGCGACTGGAACATCCAGAAGAAGTTGCTGTTCACGTGGAGCGCGAACAGGGCGCCCGCGCCGATGGACAGCCCCAGGACCGCGGGCGGCAGGTCCAGGCTGCCCATGATCGGGGCGAGGATGCCCGCGGCCGCGATGGCGGCGACGGAGATCGAGCCGATGGCCACGTGCAGCACGGCCGCCACCAGCCAGGCCAGCAGCACCGCGACGAGCGCCGGTGTGCCCGCGTCGGCCGAGAACAGGCCGCCCAGGACCCCTTCGAGCGCCGTCTCGCCGATCACCGCGCCCAGCGAACCGCCCACGCCGGTGACCAGCAGGATCTGCCCGGTGGTGTTGAGTCCCTCGCCCAGCGCGTCGTTGGTGCGCTCGTTGCCCAGCACGCCCCGCGACAGCAGGTAGGCGCCGACCAGGCCGACGAAGAGCGCCAGCACCGGGTCGCCGAAGAAGGCGATCACGGGAGACGTCACGCCCGCGGCCTCGGCGATCGCCCCGGCGGCGATCATGACCAGCGGGACGAGGATGGGCAGCAGGGAGACGTAGAGCGGCGGGGTCCGCGGCGTCGTCTCGGCGACCTTCGCCGTGCCGTCGTCGCCGCCGTCACTGACGCCG